>CAMWVS010000023.1 GCA_947177775.1 uncultured Prevotella sp. | reverse complement strand
TTATGTTGGTAATCATACCTCTTCACTCTATACTCTTCACTCTTACTTTATAAAAAGCCTCTTCACTCTTACATTATAAAGGCCAACACGACTCCTTTTGAATTAATTCGAATATGCCATAATCTGATGTCATCTGCTTCTGTTCAAAAAAACGGCTGCCAGTTCAGGGCTGTTCAGAGTCATGGCCGACGAGTCTTCGAGATTCTCAGCGTCTTCATCGTCCGATATCGAGATGAACCATGTGATTTCTTCGGTGCGCTCTCCTAATATTCCGGAGTCTTTGACCTGCTTCATCGCCGAAATCATTGCACTGAAGAAAAAGGCTTCGCCTGGCAACGTATTGTGGTTCTCCCACAGTGATTTGCTGAGCTTTACCAGTTCGCTGCCATGCCCGTCGGAATATCCCCATTCGTCGGGATGCCATTTGGTTTCGTCGTCAGGCTCTTCGTCTTCACTTTCAAGATACTCCAGGGTGTTCACTGCAAGAAATAGCGAGCAGCAATACCTGTCGGTGACCAGAGCGACTGTGTAAATGCGCTCATCGTCGATGCGTCCAAGAATTTCGCGCAGGTCAGCAGCAACCGCATCCCTGATCATTGCAGCCACATTCTGCCAGAACGGGGCTACGGGAGTGGCCGGTTCTTCTTTTTTCCGCTCGTCGGCTTCATAGTCCGGTGAGTTGATGTAGCCGATATACTTTTTGGCTTCTTCCGAACCGAGTTTTACAGCATCCTCAAAATACTGGTATCCCAACTCAATATCAGCCTCGGTGCCACGTCCGAAGGCATACGCCACGCCGAGTGCTGTGAGCAACCTGACAGTTATTGAGTCCCATAGGTGGTCGACACCTTCGCCGGCTTCATGGAGATAGTCGAACGCCACATCGTCGTCCTGCACTGTTCCCAGCCCCTCCTGATAGCAGATGCCGAGATAGGCGGCACACTGCGCTTTGGTAACCTCAGAGCACTTCGGATTCCAGTAGGCCTTTTCAAACCAGTCCACGGCCTGGGCATAGTCCTGCTCTAAGTCGCCACAGCCTTCAAAATGGTAATATCCCATCTCGAACTGCCCTTGAGCAAGACCTCCGTTGGCTGCCATTTCAAAGAGCTGACAGGCAAGGCTTATATTTTCATCCACCTCCTCGCCGGCCTCATAGATGTGTCCGGCATTGTATGCGCCCTGAGGGTCGCCCTTGCGGGCCGCTTCCACATAGCGCATCAGACCGGCATATGCATCACCCTTCTCCTTGCGAAGATAATAGCCGTAGTTAGTACAGATGATTGGCGAGATGTCGGCCAACATCAGATAATATCTCTCATAGACATCCCGGCTGATGTCGCCAAGGCCAGATTTGCGTATGTCGCAGTAATTGCCCCATCCGGCACAAAGTCCGCCGTCAAAGCTACGTTCGTACCACACCTTTGCTATCGGCCAGGCCCATGCGTTATAATCGCTTTCGTCTTTGAATTGCTTGGCATGGTCTGGCTCGACACGCAGATAGTCGCCCCAATAATACACGTTTCCTACCATGTAACAGCAGAAAGCGTCACCACGCCCTGCCTGAGCAAGAATCTCCTCAAACGCTTCCTTAAACGAAGCAAACGGCATTGCACGTTCCACCGAGGGGGTTAGGTTTGCGCTTCGGGCAGCACAAAGAACACCGGTGGCACTGCCCATCATCGCACTCTTCTGCATCAACTTCGATGCATTGGCATCGTCTACTGTAAAGCCTGCCTGCGACCATACATACTCCTCTCCCATGAAACAGCGGGCAATGAATGCCAATGCATCGGCGTCGCCATGTTGCGCCGCCTGCATAAGCATCGCATATCCACTACGAATCTCCTCTCGGTCGTAACTCGACCAAATCATCCTGACGGCCGTTTTTACCGGCTCGCTATACTTGCCATTCATTTCTTTTCTTCGTCTAAAAATCTGAATACCATTCTTCCAAAATAATCGTTCACGTCAAACTCCTCCCAACAGCTCAGAGGATCGGGCAATCTCTCGCCATCAATCAGACTCCACAGCCAGCTCCGTAGGAGTCTTTCATCAGAAACAACGCCTCTGAAGCCGGTCGGAGCCGGCTCAGTCCATCTGACATATTCAACTTTATATCCGGCGGTCGGAGCGGTATCATTGTCACGCCTGCGGATGTTGATATACCCGCCATCGCCTTTAGTGAAATCATAAAGCATCCATAGCGATTTGCGCTCTATGATATTTTCCAAAGCACAGAACACATCCGCCATATCAAAGTATCGGAAATCCTCGCCGTCAACACATAGTTTCGTCTCCGGAGCTTCTTGCTCCGGATGGATTTTCTGACAGTGCCAGCCCGTCATATCAGGAAGCGATGCGGTGCGGAAGAAGTCGAACATCATATCCGCGGCCATGTCACAATCAACATCCGACCGCCACATACGCAGCATATGTCCGTTGACTCTGAAACATACCGCAATGCTGCCGTCCTTATAATAATCGATGGAATATGCTTCGGCATAGCTGACCAATACCACCGGCACACATTTTTCAAGGTATATCGCCACATTGTCTTCAATATCAAACACGGCATCAACAATTTTTGCCTCGGTCACGTTAGATGTGCGCCTTGTTCCATTCTCTGTCCCCAGCACATATTGCGGCTTGCGAGCTTTAATTCCTGGAAATATACTGCGTGATTCGTTATTCATTTTAACAAATTGGAAAGACTTGGTTCACCGCAAATTTACAAAAAATAATCGAGATATGATATATCCGCAACTACATTTTACCGGCCAGGTATGATAATTCCATCGGTAAGGTTCTTTAAAGTCAATACGCAGGGAGAATTCCATAAACATCAAGGGCATAACCAGAGATTGTCTCAATGCTTATTATTTTAGATTCCCGTAAGCCATATTGCGTTGTGATAAAACAGTTTTCGCCTGCATGGGCTTTGCCGCTCAGTATAAAAGCTTTTATTCATTAATAACGCGAGTTCGGGATAAGAAATTTTCCCGAACTCGCGTTATTAATGAATAAAAGCCTCTTCTCTCTTTCTTCTTATCTCTTACTTTATTTCAAGTATGAGCGTCTGCCGGGGACGCAACTTCACATTCCTGTCAAGCATGACGGTCCTGCCGCTGATGACATCCATAGCTTTCTCCTTGCCGTCTATGATTTCCGCATAACGGGCGACTTCCAGCTGTGCCGGCTCTTTGGTGCCATTGATGATGGTCATAACGCTTTCGCCCTGATACTGGCGGGCAACAACGTAAACGCCCTTATGAGGAGTGAACTGAATCTGGCTGCCTTCAATAATAACCTTGTTGCCCTGACGCCAGTGCAACAGCTTGCTCAGCCAGCCGAACATGTTGTTCTCCGCCTGCGTTCTGCCTTCTGCGGTGAAGCAGTTGCGGCTGTCACCGGTCCAACCGCCGGGGAAGTCCTTACGGACATTACCGTCAGTCTCCGCCTTCGTTCCGTTCATAAGCACCTCAGTGCCATAATACAGTTGCGGCGTGCGGTTGATGGTGAGCAGAAGTGCCAGCGCCTGTTTCAGAGCCACAGTGTCCTTGCCCGTGCCGAGGAAGCGATCGGTGTCATGGTTTTCCACAAAAGCCATCACGCTCTTGGGGTCGGGATAGAGATAATCATAGCATAGCACGTTATAGATGCGGTTCATTCCATTCCACCAACCGTCGGTCACTTCGTTCTTTGCCTGATTGATGCGGTCGAAGAAAGCAAAGTCCATCACCGTCTTCAGATAACTGTTCTTCTCCGACAGACGGGAGTCCTTCTGCCATGCCGCGGTATAAGCCGGTTCTGTGACCCATGTCTCACCAACCGTATTGAAATTGGGATATTCCGTGTCGAGGGTCTTCATCCACAGGGCCATCGCGTCACGGTCGGCATAAGGATATGTATCCATACGGATTCCGTCAATGCCCGCACTCTCTATCCACCATTCGCTGTTCTGGATGAGATACCTGATGACATGCGGGTTGCGCTGGTTCAGATCGGGCATGGTCGGAACGAACCAGCCGTCGACAGTCTCACGAAGGTCAACCTTGCTGGCGTAAGGGTCAAGCACCGGCGTCAGTTTGTAACTGGTCTGCAAATACATGTCATTCACCTTGGCCGCACCGTCCATGGTGCCTATCGTCTTCTGATGCTCGGCACCCTGATTCTCCGGGAAGAGCCACTCCGGAGTGTTGAACCAGTCCTTCGAGGGCATGTCGGCAACCCACGGATGGTCGAAACCACAATGGTTGAATATCATGTCCATCACCACCTTCAGGCCCTTGGCATGGGCCTCGGCAATGAGTGTCCGATACTCTTCGTTTGTGCCGAAGCGCGGGTCAACACGGTAGTAGTCGGTTGTGGCATAACCATGATAAGTGCTGTTTTTGCCATCATTGGGAGAGTCGTTCTCCAACACCGGCGTGAACCACAGGGCCGTCACGCCCAGCTCGGTGAAATAGTCAAGGTGCTGGCGGATGCCTTCAAGATCGCCGCCATGGCGCAGGCTCGGCGCCTGACGGTCACACACTTTGTCGCGCATGGTCTTGAAAGCGTCGTTGTCAGTCCGGCCGTTGGCAAAGCGGTCGGGCATCAGCATGTAGAGCACGTCGGCATTGCTGAATCCAACGCGTTTCTCGCCGGCCATCTCGCGGTTCTTTAAAGTATATGCCACCTTCTTTGTCTTCTTGCCACGATTGAAGTTCAAGGTCATCTCGCCGGCTTGCGCCCCCTGCAGATTGAGATAGACAAGCAGATAGTTTGGCGATTCCAGACGCACGAGAGAGTCAATACGGACGCCCGGATACTGCACGTCGACATCCATATCCCGCACGTCCTTACCATAGACCATCAGCTGCAACGTGGCATCTTTCATACCGACATACCAGTCGGTGGGTTCTATACGGTCAATCTTAATACTTCCATTCATGTTCATAACACCGAGAAGCAACGTTAAGGTTATTATCAGTTTTCTCATTATTGTTTATTTTCTAAGGAGTCGGAAGGAATTATCGCTCCATTGAACTCCTGATTCAGTAATTCATTTTTCAAAAAGAATCAACGCCGACTGCGCATCCACCTTTACGCGGTCGCCTTCCACCATGCCCATGCCATCCTCATTGATGACGGCATTGCTGCAAACAATGGAATAGCGGCCGCCGGGAATATTGACAGTCCTGGCAGCTTTGTTGCCATTCAGCACAACAACGATGCGCTTGCATGTGTCTATGGCCTCCAAATCCTTCAGTTGGAAAGCCACGAGACAATCCTCCGTCTGCAGGAACTCCAGATGACGGCACACCTTGTCGGCATCAGCCAGACGGAAAGCCGGATGGTTCTTGCGCAACCGGATGAGACGGCTGTAGTAGTCGAACACCTGCGGATAGCGTTTCAGGTTGTCCCAGTCGAGGCGGTTGATGCTGTCGGGAGAATTGAAGCTGTTGTGCACACCCTTCTTGTCGCGGAGCATCTCCTCGCCACTGAGGAAGAAAGGAACACCCTGCGACGTGAACACAGCCGTCTGGGCCAGCAGATCGAGCCGTATCAACTCCGCCACACGAAGATATTCGGGCCTCGAGGTGTCCTGCAAACCGGGCACGCTGGCCTTCAGACGGTCAACAAGACACATATCGTCGTGACAGCTCACGTAGCTTACATGCTGTGTCGGTTGAGCCGCCCAAGGCTTCTTGTCGTAGTTAACCTTCGTCATGTCCACCTGCGGATGGGAAATACCACCCGCAATGCCGAACTTCAGACTCTCCTCCTCACCGGCAATACCGGCCAGGAACGCTCCCTTCGTATCGTCGTTGAACGGTCCGCGCAGAGCGTCGCGCATGTCATCAGAGAAAGCGCCGATGCCGTCCAACCGGTATGTCAGGGCCTTCATGGCCAGCTTCTCCTGCGGATATGCGCACGTGCCGGCACTCCAGCCCTCACCATATATATATATTGTAGGGTCTATCAGGTTGACTTCGGCACGTATCTGCCGCATCGTCTCTATGTCGTGAATACCCATCAGGTCGAAGCGGAAACCGTCGATATGGTATTCGTCAATCCAATACTTCACGCTCTCCAGCATGAACCGGCGCATCAGCGGATGCTCCGAAGCAGTCTCGTTGCCGCATGCGGAGCCGTCGCTATACTTGCCGTCGGCAGTCTTTCGGTAGTAGACATCGGGGTATGTGAGCTGGAAGTTGCTGTTCTTAATATCGAAAGTATGGTTGTACACAACGTCGAGAACCACCCTTATGCCGGCCTTATGCAAAGCCTGCACCATCTGCTTGAACTCCTTGATGCGCACGTCGGGAGCAAATGGGTCGGTAGAATAGCTGCCCTCCGGCACATTGTAGTTCTTCGGGTCGTAGCCCCAGTTATACTGCGGCACGCCCAACCGGCTCTCGTCAACCGACGCATAGTCGAACGACGGCAGGATGTGGATGGCGTTGACGCCCAGCGTCTTCAAATGTTCTATGGCCTTAGGCTCGGTCAGGGCCAGGAACTTTCCCTTATGCTGCAGACCGGAAGAGGCGTCGATGGAGAAATCGCGCCAGTGCATCTCGTAGATCACGAGGTCGGCCGGACTCTTCACCTCCGGACGCCTGTCGTTCTCCCAGCCCTCGGGGGCGGTCTGCTTCATGTCGATGATGGCACCACGCTGGCCGTTGACGCCCACCGCCTTGGCAAAGACGCCGGGACATTCGCCCCTGCCTGTATTGAAGGTATAGAACTTACCGTCCAGATTTCCTTTCACCGTTGCCTCCCAACGGTCATCGCCCACGGCCTTCATCCTGACTCTCTTGACAGCCTTTCCGCCTTGTCCTTCGTTGTAGATATTCACCTCCACCTTCTGCTTCTGTGCCGTAGGGGCATTAAGCCGGAACACGGTTTCTTCCGCGGAATAGCTCATCTCGTTGAATGTCTGCTGCGACATGACGGTCTGAGGCAGGATAGCCGCTGCGAATGCGGCGGCTATCATTCTGTTTCTGCAATTCATTTTAGTTCTATGGATTTTGAGTCATCTTTGTTCTTTATATTCACACGGCTATTTCATCTAACAGTGTGGTATATTTATCGTCACATTGCCTTCAGTGATACGGCGAAACCGCCGCCGCGGGCCTCCTTTATCTTCAGCGTGTCGCCCTTCTTCACCGTCTTGCGGACAATCCTGTAGGCCTTGGGATTCTTCTCGTAGTCGGCGTCGGCAGCATCCTGATAGACGGCACACTCATACTTCCTGCCCTTGTCGAGGAAGTCGAGCTTCACCACGGCCAGATGCTCCTCTTCGCCCGTCTTGCCGCCAACAAACCAGTTGTCGGTTCCCTTTGCCTTGCGGGCTACGGTGATATACTTGGCCGGCTCTGCCTCTATATACTTCGAGTCGTCCCAGTCGCAAGCCACGTCGCGTATGAACTGGAAGGCATCGTCGTATTTCTCATAATGCTCAGGCAGGTCGGCCGCCATCTGAAGCGGACTGTACATGACGAGATAAAGCGCCAGCTGACCGCAAAGCGTCGTGTGGACGTAGCTGGTGTTCTTGCTCCATGTAGAGAGCTGGGTCTCGAAGATGCCCGGCGTATAGTCCATCGGACCGCCCTGCAGACGGGTGAACGGAAGCATGACCGTGTGATAGGGAACACTGCCGCCGAAAGCCTCATACTCCGTGCCGCGTGCGCTCTCATTGCCCACGAGATTCGGCCATGTGCGGCAGATACCGGTGGGACGTGTCGCCTCATGGGCATTGACCATTATACGGTGTTTTGCCGCCGTCTCGATGACACGCTGATAGTGGTTGTTGCTGAGCTGGCTGTAATGATATTCGCCACGCGGGATGATGTCACCCACATAACCCGTCTTCACGGCATCGTATCCATACTTGTTCATCAGATTGAACGCATCTTCCAGATGACGTTCATAGTTCATGATGGCGGCAGAGGTCTCATGGTGCATCATCAGCTTCACACCCTTCGAGTGGGCATATTCGTTGAGCATCTTTATGTCGAAGTCGGGATAAGGCGTGACAAAATCGAAGACGTCGAGCTTCTGATGGCCGAACCAGTCTTCCCAACCTTCGTTCCAGCCTTCCACCAGCACCTCCTGCAGACCGTTCCTGGCAGCGAAGTCGATATAGCGTTTCACCTCCTCGTTGGTTGCGCCATGAGTTCCGTTGGGCTTGCACTTGCCATAGTCGGTGACGCCAAGACGCACGGATGGATAATCATCGGTGTAGGCCCAGCTCTTGGTTCCCACTATCATGTTCCACCACACACCGCAGTATTTGACGGGATGAATCCATGACGTATCCTCAATCTTGCAAGGCTCGTTGAGGTTCAGCGTCAACTTGCAGGACAGCATGTCACGGGCATCGTCACTGACCATGACCGTGCGCCACGGGGTATTGAACGGTGTCTGTATGAAACCTTTCCGGCCAACGGCATCCGGCGTCAGCCACGACTCGAAGGTCAGCGTCTTCTCATCGAGGTTGAGGTGCATCGTCGGATAGTCCAGACAAGCGGCCTCATGTATGTTGATGTAGAGGCCGTCGGCAGTCTTCAGCTGCAGGGAAGTCTGCACACCCGTGTCGGAGAACACGGTTGTGGAAGAATTGCTCTTGTAGGCCTCGCGGTTCTTGCTGATGACCTCGCGTATTCCCGTCATCGGAGTGATCTGATATTCATATTCCTGAGTGTCATAGTCACCGGGAATCCAGTATGCCGTATGGTCGCCGGCCATGGCAAACTGTGTGTGTTCCTCCTTTATGACGAAATAGTTGAGTTCGTTCTGCTGCGGAAACTCATAACGCAAGCCCATTCCGTAGTCATAGACACGGAAACGGATGGTGATGTTGCGGTTGGTGGAAGGTTGGCTGAGGTTCACCTCCATCTCGTTGTAGTTGTTGCGGATAGTGGCCGTCTCGCCCCATACGGGCTTCCACGTCTCGTCAAACGACGACGTCTTCGAGCCGGTCTCCCTGAATCCGTCCATCAGGTCGGTTTCGTCCATCCCTTTGGAAGCATGCTTGTCCTTTGCCAGCTCCAGACCGAGATGTGACGGTTTGCACACCGTCCGCCCCTTGTAGCTCATTTCGTATGTGGGCCGGCCGTCACCTGTCAAGGAAAACCTGACCTCGACATTACCGTTTGGAGATGTCACGCTCTGTGCCACTGCAATCATGGGCAGCAGCGCGACTGTCATCAAAGCTGATTTCTTTTTCATTGACATACACTATTAATTGTTTTTGGTTCCACTTCACTTTCTCCCTGACTGCGAAATCAAGTCCTTCATCTCCGCCATGAAGCCGTTGTCTGCCATCAGGTCCTCTATGTTGAGGTGCATCCTGTAACGCCAGTAGTGGCGCGGATTGGCCGGGATGTTGATGCGCTCGGCGTTGGCATCCTCCAGGCGGAGTCTGCCGCTGATGGCCAGCCAGTCCTGTATGCTCAGGATGCAGAGCATCGAAGGCGATGTGAGATGACGGTAGATTATGTCCTTTGCCAGCCAGTCGGGCAGCGGATGTGGGGCCGCTCCCTGACGGTTGAGCATGCTGTTGTAGTAGGCCTGCGTGCGCTCCATGTCCTCATCCCACCATTGGCGCAGGGTGGGCATGTCATGGCTGGAGATGGTGCATACGGAACGGTAGGGATTGGCGCTCAGATGACCGAATCTCACCTTCGGGTCCTTCGGCATGCTCTGAAGTTCGAGACTCAATATCTTCAACTCGCCCATCACCCATGGCACACAATCGGGCACCATGCCCAAATCTTCGGCACATACCAGCATGCGCGTGGCCTCAACCAGCCTTGGCATCTTCTTCATTGCCTCCCGATACCAGAACTGATTGTTGCGGCGGTAGAAATAGTCGTTATAAAGTCTGTTGAACGAAAATTTGTCGTTGTCGTAAAGCGACTCGTAGATGAAGTCGAACTGAGCCGATATACGCGGATGGAACAGGTTTGCGTTCTGACGGTCGCGCACGAAGAGCACGTCGCTGATAAGGGCATAGAGTCCGTCTCTGAGCCACAGCTCTTTCTCTTCGGTGGCATCGGCAAAGAGAGCCTCGACCTTCCTCTGCGTGTCCACCTCCGGCTTCATCGCATAACGCTCGCCGTCCAGACGGTCCAGATACTTCTCCCGCACTTCCGCCGCACGCTCATGGAACACACGGTCAAGCACCCAGTCGGTGATGAACGGGCGGGTGAAGCGCTCCTCCTGGAAGTTGAACCCATAAGCCGCAATTTCCTCGCGCGTCATGCCCAACGCCGGCGAGAACTGACCCAGCAGTCCGTGGACGGCATCGGCCGGAATCTCCCAGATGCGGAAGAAACCCAGCACGTGGTCTATGCGGTAGGCATCGAAGAACTTCGACATGTTCTGGAAGCGGCGCACCCACCAGGCGCATCCGTCTTTCAGCATCTCGTCCCAGTTGTAGGTGGGGAATCCCCAGTTCTGGCCGTTCACAGAGAAATCATCCGGCGGCGCGCCGGCCTGTCCGTTGAGGTTGAAGTATTTCGGCTCCATCCACACGTCGCAGCCGTAGCGGTTGACCCCGATGGGTATGTCGCCCTTCAGAATGACTCCCTTCTGCCGGGCATAGTCATGGGCGTCCTTCATCTGTGTGTTGAGCACATACTGCATGAAGTAGTAGAACGCCACCTCCCGATATGCCTTGCATCTTGGAGAGCTGAGTTCCTTCCGGTCGTCCTCGTTCCATGTGTTGTGGTCGGGCCAGCGGGAAAAATCGGCCGTGCCATACGTATCTCTCAACTTACAATACTGTCCGTATGGCACGAGCCACTGTTTTGTTTCCTGAAAAAAAGCCTTGAATCCGGCACTCTTTATAATCTTTTCACCTTCCTGTTCAAACACCTTGTGCATATAGTTCACCTTGAATCCGTTGACACGCTCGTAGTCTATCTGCGGCAGCGCGTTCAGTTCGGCCATTGTCTTCTCCGCCTCGGCACGTTCTCCGGCATCTTTCAGTTCAGGCAGTGCGCGCAGGTCGGCATACTGCGGATGCAAGGCGAAAATGCTGATACAGCTGTACGGATACGAGTCGGTCCACGTGTTGGTGATGGTGGTGTCGTTGACGGGCAGGAGCTGGAGAACCTTCTGTCCAGTCTTCTCCACATAGTCAATCATAGTCTTCAGGTCGCCGAAGTCGCCCACACCGGCACTCCTGCCGCTTCTCAGCGAGAACACCGGCACCAGCGTTCCGGCCAGCTTGCGGTCACAATGTCTGAAGAAAGCCTGTTCCAGACTGTAGACGACCACGTCGCCGTCCTCCATCTGCGGCAGCCGGACCGTGCGGTTAACGCACGTCTCCCAATGAGTTTCTCCGGCCACCTTTCCTCCGACGGCCACAAACTTGAATTCCATGCGGCCGCCGTCGAGCGACGCGGCGTCTATGTCCACCGTCCATTCGTTGTAGACATGCTGTGTCATCCTGACGGCATGGGCCATGCTCCAGTCTCCCAGCGCCTTGCCGTCACCCGACAGCATCAGTATCTCGCCGTCTCTCAGCTGCGGCGCCCTCACCTGAAGGCGCACGGTCCGGGCAAACCGCGAGGACGGCACCGCAGCAGGCAGCTGATGGTTGATGCAGTCGGTAAAGGCGCTGCTGTAGAGATAGGCGTCCTCGGGCATCGACAGCCACCTGTCATAAACCGTATATGTCTCCGCGCGACCGGCGGAGATGTCCAGCCGGTGCATGAGAAGAGTCCACTCGCACTTGCTGACATTTCCGTCACGCATAACGCTGTAATAATAAGAATAGGACTTCTGCGGAGCCTTCACCGCCACGGTGTGGCTCCATCGCGTTCCGTCACTTGTCAGCATCTGATACGTCATCAGACTGTCGCCTTCCCAAATATTCAAGACGAGACTCTCACCGAAAGCCGTCCTATAGTCAATGTTAAATTGAATTGTCATACCATTTCTACGTTTTTAGTTATTGTCCGGCCTCACTCCTGCCGGTTCACATAGTTCTTAATCAACTTTGCTTAAGCCATCGGAAGCATCCGCCACTGCTATTTCTTCCTTATACCGGCCACCGCCAGCGAACCGCATACCATCAGGACACCGGCCACAATCATCATGTTGCTCTGGTGGGAACCGACTACGGTGAGGACGCTGCCGCCACAGACGGCTGCCACGATCTGGGGTATGCAGATGGTTCCGTTGAACAGTCCCAGATAGGCTCCCATGTGGCCGTAGCCCTGCAGGGCGTTGGTGACAAAGGTGAACGGCATGGCCAGCATGGCCGCCCAGCCGGCACCTATCATAAGGAACGGAATGATCTGCAGATACTGGTCGTGCAGGAACGGTATCATGACGAATCCCGCGCCGCCGATAATAAGGCTGACGGCATAGGCCACCTTTGTGTTCCGGAACATCGGCAGCACCACGGCCCACGCCACACTGCCTATCGCCTGTACGGCAAAGAGAATGCCTACCCAGTTGCCGGCCTCCTGAAACGGTTCCGAACTGGGGTCGGTCGTGTTCCATACGGTTTCGGCGATGGCACCGGTGGAATAGTTCCAGAGATAGAGGAACGCCGCCCAGCAGAAGAACTGGACCACGCCAACCTTCCAGAATGTAGACGGAGCCTTGCGGAGCAGGGTGAGCCAGTCGCCCCGGTCTTCCGCCGCGTCACGCTTCACGTCCTCACTCTGTCCGTTATAAACGGCATATTCCTTCGGATTCCATTCTTTCACGTTCACCGCCGTATAGATGACACACAGAATGAGGATGGCCGCACCGATATAGAACGACCATATCACGGAGTCAGGCACAACGCCCTTTTCCGCCACGTTCCTGATACCCAGGAAAGTGAAGAAGAACGGGAATATATAGCCGACCACGGAACCCGCATTGCAAAGAAAACTCTGTATTGCGTAGGCTTTTGCCTTCTGCTTCTCGTTCACCATGTCGCCCACCAGCATCTTGAACGGCTGCATGGCCATGTTGATGCTCGTGTCGAGGAACATCAGGGCTATGAGCCCGAAGAGCATGGCCCCGCCGACAGCCAGTCCCAATGAACCGGCATTCGGCAGAAGACACATCACCAGTACGGCCAGCACGGAACCTATGAACAGATAGGGTATGCGGCGGCCGTAGCGACACCATGTCCTGTCGCTCAGCGTGCCGACAATGGGCTGAACGAGGATTCCCATCAGCGGAGGCAGAATCCAGAAGTAACTCAGGTCGTGAGGGTCAGCCCCCAAAGTCGCGAAGATACGCGAGATGTTCGCGCTCTGAAGAGCGTAGGCTATCTGTACTCCAAAGAAGCCGAAACTCAGGTTCCATAGTTTCCAGAATGAAAGATCAGGTTTTAGTTTCATCATCGTTATATATTCTTTTTTTATTGTTTTAGGTCTCTTACAGTCATCATTATCCATCAGGTAGCAGGCTTCGGTTCTCCGCAGAGGGGAATGGCCGTCATCTCGTCGTGCCTCTTATCACCAGACTGGTCCTCACCATGCCATGAACCGTTTTGTCCATCGGAAGTGAGCCTTCCACCAGTCCTATCAGTATCTCGGCCGCCTTCTTCCCCACCTGCGTGCCTCTCTGGTCAACGGTCGTGAGCAACGGGTCGCAGGCTTTCGAGCGGTCGCCGTTGGTGAAGCCGCAGATGCTGATATCCTCCGGAACCCGGAATCCCATGTGCTTCGCCGTATAGAGTATGCCGATTGCCGTATCGTCGTTGATGGCGAAGAACGCGTCCGGATGAGGATTTCGTGACAAAATGGGGGGGGTAAGAATTTCGGCTTCTGTGCGGTTGTCACACAGTCTGACCCAGTCGGGATTTTCCTTCAGCCCATACTTGACGAGGGCGTCATGATATCCGTTATATCTGTTCTTCGATATCTCCATGTTCATCGGCGAACCGTAGAACGCGATGCGTCTGCAACCGGACTCTATCAGGTGGGAAACGGCCGTATAGGCTCCCATATAGTCGTCGACAACCACCCGCGAACAGTTTATCCCCGTGCATATACGGTCATAGAAGACCAACGGTATGCCGTTCGACATCAGCTTCTGAAAATGGTCATACTGTTTGGTGTCTTTCGCCTGAGACACAATGATTCCGCACACTTTGTTCTTGTAGAAATAATTGCAGATGTCCACTTCCTTGTCATAGCGTTCGTTGCTCTGCGCCACCATCACGCTGTAGCCGCGCGAACGGGCTTCCTCCTCTATTCCGGAAAGAACGGACATGAAAAAATAATGGACCATTTCGGGCAGAATCACTCCTATCACCTTCATCGGCTTCACCCTACTATACCGCAAAGCCTCACCTATCATATTAGGGCAGAAGTTGTACTCACGCGCATACTGCTGTATGCGCTCCTTCTGTACAGAACTGATTGACGGACTGTCCTTCAACGCTCTGCTCACCGTGGATATTGACACGCCGAGGTCGCGGGCGATATCTTTCATTGTTTTAGGCATTATCTTGCTCATAGACAAAGGCATTGACTACGGTGGCAAAATTATTAAATATTATGATAACATGCCACTTTTCGCCGGTTTATATCATGCTTTTTGTAGCGCAAACGTTTGCACTATTGAAGTAACGGACTTTAAGCGATAAAAGTATATGAGACGTCTGACAAACTTCTCACGCGGCCCGATCGGCAGGGAGCCGATATCCGGTTTACGCAAAAGCGCAAAGTCTCTGTCTGCAACATGCCTGACTTTCTTTTTCTGATGTAAACATTGCTACAAAAAAAACGGTGACAAATCAAAATTCCGTTTTAGAACGGCGGAAAGGCATCGGAAGCATTGCGGAAAGGCTTCAGTTCTGCCGTAAGGGTCTCCCGGGGTTGCAACGGAGGCCTTACGGCGTTGCAACAATGGCCCCGTTGCAAGACAATAGCAGCCCCGTTGCAACCCCGGGAGACCCTTACGGCAGAAAAAATCCCGCCATTTCGGCCTGAAATAGTGTTTTTGCGGCGCTCCGGAATTGCACAATGTTGTAAATCCGGAAATAATCTTTTGTTTATCAGATGTTTATACTTGCACACGCAAAAATCCATTATTTGCGTCCTCCGATGAAATAATTTCAAAAGTGTCCGCTCCTGAAGCTGTTCTGAAGGCGTTTTCAACACTTTTTGTCAGTCGTTTTCTGATTAAGCGCGAAGAGTTTCAAGAAAATTATTTACGTAAAAAAGCCCGTATCCGCGTCCGACCGTGCAATCGTTTGCACTATAAAAATAACGGATTTTAACCAATAAAAGCACACAGAATGGTAAAACAAACTACTTTTGCGGTTAGAAAAAGTATAAAGATACAGGCGCGAAGCCCACGTCTTACCTTATATATATGACCTGAAAACAAGCCGGAAAAAATAGCCGCAACAATAACGACATAACAAAAGAAAACTATAATTATTAACTTAAAACCAAAACAACGATGAAGCAGGTAAAATTCAAATTGCCCCTAAGGACATTGACCCTCGCAGGAGGTCTTATCCTTGCTGCAAGTTCCTTTGCGCAGTCAAATGCCATCAAGGGACACGTAAAAGATGCTTCCGGTGAGCCTGTCATGGGCGCTACCATCACAGCCAACGGTAAGGCTCTCGGCATTACCGACATTGACGGTAACTTCTCCATCAATGCCGCTCCTGGCACAGAACTGACTTTCACTTATCTGGGCATGTCCGCACAGACCATGAAAGCAGCAAACAACATGGCCATCGTCATGAAAGACGACGACAACGCCCTGAACGAAGTTGTTGTCATCGGTTATGGCCAGGTCAAGAAGAACGACCTGACCGGTTCGGTCACAGCCATCAAGCCTGACGAGAAGAACCACGGTCTCATCACCAACGCCCAGGACATGATACAGGGAAAGATTGCCGGTGTCAGTGTCGTAAGCGGCGGCGGTACCCCCGGCGGTGGCGCGACAATCCGCATCCGCGGCGGTTCGTCACTCAACGCCTCCAACGACCCGCTGATCGTCATCGACGGTCTGGCTATGGACAATCAGGGCGTGAAGGGTCTTGCCAACCCGCTTTCAATGGTCAACCCCAACGATATCGAGAGTTTCACAGTGCTGAAGGACGCTTCCGCCACCGCCATCTATGGTAGCCGCGGTTCAAACGGTGTCATCATCATCACGACAAAGAAAGGACGCAAGAACATGGAGCCGCAGGTTACATACAACGGAAGCGTGTCCATATCGACAAAGACCAAGACTCTCGACATGCTTGACGGCAACCAGTTCCGCAGCTTCGTGAAAAACTACTACGGTGAGGACTCTGACGCCGCCGCACTTCTCGGCACGGCCAACACCGACTGGCAGGACGAAATCTACCGCACTGCCGTCAGTCAAGAGCATAACCTCACCATCACAGGCGGCATAGCCAACATGCCATATCGCGTGTCGGTGGGCTACACGAACCAGGACGGTATTCTGAAAACCAGCAACTTCCAGCGTGCGACAGCCAGCGTGACCCTCAATCCGTCGTTCTTCAAAGACCATCTGAAGTTCAACATCAACGGTAAGGCCATGTACGCCCGCAACCGTTATGCCAATACCGACGCCATCGGCAACGCCGCACGCATGGACCCGACACAGCCGGTATATAGCAAAGATGAGCAGTTCAACAATACCTTCGGCTATTTCGACTGGATGTCTTCCGGAGCGACGCTGAACGACCCCAACTATCCGCTCATGCACAACAAGAACGCCTCCGCAAACCCCGTTGCCATGCTCAACGAAAAGGACGACAGGGCAAACTCACGCGACTTTATAGGAAACGTTGAGGTTGACTATCAGATTCACGGTTTCGAGGACCTCCGTCTCCACATGAACTTCTCCGGCGACTGGGCCAACGGCGATCAGAAAACGTCATACGCTCCGTGGGGACCGTCGAACTTCTACTTTGGCAACGAAGGATTTACGAAAGAGAGCAAATATAACCTCACATACAGCGCATACGCACAGTATTACAAGGACTTCGCAAAGACACAGCACTTCGACATAATGGGCGGTTACGAGTGGTCGCACAACAAGTACTGGGGCAACTCCCACTATGCCGGCATCTATCCGTCAACCAACACGGAGACCGACAAAATCGGAACACCCTACAACGAGTCGAAGAGCGAGTGGAAGCAGGAGAGCTATCTCGTCAGCTTCTACGGACGCGCGAACTATATCGCCTTCGACCGCTACATGCTCACCGCCACCGTGCGCCGCGACGGTTCGTCACGCTTCAAGGAGCATTGGGCAACATTCCCGTCAGTAGCTCTCGGATGGAAGATCAACGAAGAGGCGTTCCTCAAGAACGTCAAGGCTCTGTCGGAACTGAAGCTCCGTCTCGGATGGGGTAAGACAGGTCAGCAGGACGGCATCGGAAACTACAACTACTTCGCCTCCTACAACGTCAACAGCACCAACGTCAACGGCCGTTATCCGATCAACGGTGTCAACGACAGCGGTCTGCTCTATCGTCCGGACGCTTACAACGAAAATCTTTCGTGGGAGACAACCGAGACATGGAACGCCGGTCTCGACTTCAGCTTCCTCAACAACCGCATCAGCGGTAGCGTCGACTACTACTACCGCAAGACCACCGATCTTATCAACACCGCCACAGTGGCCACCGGCTCAAACTTCCGCAACCAGGTGACTTCAAACATCGGTTCGCTGAAGAACAGCGGTGTCGAAATGTCACTCACCGTGCGTCCCGTCCGCTCAAAGAACTGGAACTGGGAGATTACCGCCAACGCGACATACAACAAGAACGAAATCACCGAGCTTACGGGCGAATCGGCCATCGTCATGACCGGAGATATAGCCGCAGGAAACAGCAACCGCTGTCAGGCTCATTCCGTTGGACATCCGGCAAACTCGTTCTATGTGTTCCAGCAGGTGTACGACGCAGCAGGCAGACCGCTTGAAGGCGTTTACGTAGACCGCGATGGCGACGGAAGCATCACCGAAGACGACCGTTACTTCTACAAGAGCCCCGCTGCTCCCTGGACCGCCGGCCTCAGCTCGCGCCTCCAGTACAAGAACTGGGACCTCGGTTTCTCTCTCCGAGCAAGTTTCGACAACTACGTGTTCAATGACGCTCAGGCCGGATACGTGAATGTTGAGAAGAGATATGACTCTTCGTTCAACTACCTGCAGAACGTCACTCCCTCGACTCTTGCCAACGGATGGGTGACATACGACCATGTGCTCTCCGACTATTTCGTGCAGAACGCAAGTTTCCTGAAGTGCGACAACATCACGCTGGGATACACTTTCGAGAATCTGTTCGGCAACAATCTGTATAAAGGATTCTCGGGCCGCATCTACCTCGCAGCCACCAATGTCTTTACCATCACCAAATATGACGGCATCGACCCGGAGGTTTCCAGCGGCATCGACAACTACATTTATCCGAGACCGTTCACAATGCAGTTAGGACTTAGCCTCAACTTCTGATAACTCATTAAAAGATTATGAATATGAAACTGAAATATTTGAATAACATACTTCCTGTAGCAGCTCTTATGCTCACAGCAGGATTGGCATCATGCGTCAACGACTTGGACGTCACACCTATCGACCCGAGTACGATCATGACCCCGGATGAGCCGGCACTTTACACCAAATGCTACGCCAACATGGTTCTTGCCGGACAGACCGGTAAGGACGGCGACTGCGATATCGACGGTCTTGACGGCGGTACGACTGGATTCGTCCGCCAGCTGTTCAACGCTCAGGAGCTGGGCACGGACGAGGCGATATGTGCATGGGGTGACACCGGCATTCCCAATTTCAACTTCAATCAGAACACGGCGTCCCATCCGATGCTGAAAGGTTTCTACTATCGCATCTACAACGGTATCAACTACTGCAACCACTATCTCGACGTGTGTGGCGGCATGGACGAGACCCGCACAGCCGAAGTACGTTTCCTCCGCGCTCTCTATTACTACTATCTGATGGATCTCTACGGCAACGTGCCCTTCGCATTGGAGCTTTCCGCATCCAACGCCCATCAGATTGCACGCGCCGACCTCTTCAGATGGATTGAAGGCGAACTTCTCGGCAAGGCTGCCACGGTCAACGCCATGGACGACCCGTCTTTGGTTATCGGTGAGACCACAACCGACGGATGTCTCGCAAAGATGCAGGCTCCCGTCGCACGCACAAGCTCAAAGGCCGACGGCTACGGACGTGCCGACCAGGATGCCGCCAACCTGCTCCTCGCACGCATGTATCTCAACGCCAAGGTCTACACAGGTCAGGAGCGTTGGGCCGAAGCCAAGGAATATGCAGAGAAGGTGATCAACGGTCCTCACAAGCTCTGGACAACGGGCAAGGGCAAGTGGACGGCTTACCAGATGCTCTTCATGGGTGACAACGGCGAGAGCGGCGCTTCCGTTGAGGCAGTTCTTCCGCTGCTCAACGATGGAGCCGTCACCACCGCCTACGGTTGCACCTACTTCCTCATATCGTCTACATGGAAAGCTGACATGGAAATCAACGCCGCTGACGCAAGCTGCGGTGACCCGTGGTCAGGAAACCGTGCGCGCAGCGTGCTGCTCAGCAAGTTCTTCCCCAACTCCGATGCTCCCACGGTCAATATGGAAGACATGGTGGCGGCAGCCGGTGACGACCGCGCTCTCTTCCACGGAATCGACCGCGAACTCGTTGTCACCACGCCGACAGAGTTCTCAAGCGGCTATTCGGTTGGCAAGTTCCGCAATACCTATTCTGACGGCGGCGCACAGCACGACCCGAAATGTCCGGACGCCGACTTCTTCCTCATGCGCTCGGCAGAGGCTTATCTCATAGCCGCAGAGGCTGACGCACGGCTCAACGGCGGCATGACGACAGCCACAGGTACGGGCTATCTCAACCAGCTCCGCAACCGCGCCCATGCAACGACGATGAACCAGTTCTCACTCAACCAGATTCTTGATGAGCGCGCCCGCGAACTCTATTATGAGGGCCACCGCCGCACCGACCTCGTGCGCTACGGCTACTACGGCGGCAACAGCGACTACAGATGGGAATGGAAAGGCGGCGATCTCAACGGCGTTAACTTCAGTGAGACAAAGAACATCTTCGCATTGCCTGATGACGATATCAATGTCAACAAGAACCTCAAACAGAATCCGGGTTATTAATCTATTAAAGCTTTAGAATATGAACAAGATATTTTCAAACATAATGTTGCTCGCGGCAGGAATGCTCACGATGGCTTCCTGCAGCGACGACCGGGACTCAAACCCGACACTGATACAGCCGACAGGGTTTCAGCTCAATACTCCATCCGTTGCCAACGCCACTGTTGACCTGACGCTCACGGAAAGCATCGACCTCACATGGTCACAGCCGCGATACACGGCCGATAATGCTCCTGTCATCGCCACATACTATGTCCAGGTTTCTACAAAAGGAACGTTCGACAAGGCATACAATGCTGCCGCTGAAGACAACACGGGCGCCGACTACATAACTCTCGAAGAGACAACGACAGAATGTAAGACCAGCGTCCCGGCGGCATCACTCGCCAAAGCCATGCAGCAACTCAACGCATGGGAAGAGGACGCCGTTCCGGAAAAGGTGGAACTCAACATCCGCATCAGGTCGGCTGTGATTGACGCAGGAATGAACGTTTTCAGCGAAGTGGTATCGAATGTGGTCAAGATCAACGCCATACCCTATTACATAGAGCTGAAGGATGCCGATCCCAACTGGTGGTATCTCATTGGCGGTGACATCGCGGACGGCAACTGGACTGATGACGTACCGACAAGCCTCTTCCCGATGCAGCCGCAGAAGGACTACGAGTTCGACAAGAAGACCGGCGACGGCGAATTTATATGGACGGGCTATCTCGCCGGCAACGGATTCAAGCTCAAGAAAGCTCCCGGCGACTGGGACCACCAGTGGGGCTCGAACGGCAGCGACTTTGTAGAGAACGACGGTGGCTCGGGCAATATCACCATGACACCGGGATACTACACCGTAACCCTGAACACCGCCAAGCACGAGCTGAAGGTCGATCCTTATACAGGAAGCGTCACGACAAGAACACAGATGTATCTTCTCGGCGATTTCAACGGATGGGCACAAGACACCCCGATGAAACCTGTGACAACGGTTGCGGGCGCCAACAACCACGACTGGTGGATTGAGATGGAGCTTCCGGCCGGAGGCATCAAATTCAACCAGGGCGACTGGGACTTCAATATCGGCGGTCCGACCACTCCCATCAGCGACGGTTTCTACGGATACGGCACGCACAACGGTGACAACATTATGATTGAGACTGCAGGCAAATACCTCATCATTCTCAACGACATCACCGGCTACTACCGTTTCATCTTAAAATAATTCAATAAAAACAGATTGTTATGATTAAGAAAATATTATTCGGATTTGCCTTCCTCGCCTCCGTCGCTTCATGCTCGGATGACGACTACACAGACTGGGCACAGCCACAGGCCAACCCGGAAACCGAGGCAATAACATTCGGCAACGGCAGCGTTTCTGAAGTAAGCCTCATCGACTTTGCCACAATAGCCGAAGAGCAGCAGAACGTGAAAATATGTAATGTCGTGGCTCCCACATCCACCGACGCCGATTACTCAAAGACGACATATCGCCTGAACATCGGTTCCGCAAGCTACAGTATGACAGCCGACGGAGAGGTGGCAGTGGCCGACCTCAGGAAGTATGTTGAGGACAACTTCGGCAAGGCTCCCGTGGAGCGCACAATGACAGCCACTGTCGAACAGTGGATTTCAAACGGCGCGACAACCGTCAAGACCGCTACGTCGGGCGAGTTCGCCATCAAGGCAAAACTCACAGCTCCCTACATCTCCGAGCATTACTACATCATCGGTCAGCCGTCGGCATGGGACCCCACATGCACCACCCTGCCGTTCACCCACAGTGATCAGAATGTCTACGACGACCCGATATTCACCGTGATGTTCGACGCTTCGTGCATCAACGACGAAGGTGACATCTGGTTCGCCATCACCGACGACAAGGCCGTAGCAGCAGCCAACGACTGGAGTATGGTGCTCGGTATCAAGGAAGGCAACGGCAACGTCACTCTCGGCGAAACCGGATTCCTGGCACGCCGCAACGAACTTACCGACGACGGCTCGCTGAAGGTTCATCCCGGTGAGGCACGCTTTGTGAAAGTGACGCTGAACATGATGGAAGGAACATACGTTGTCGAGCTCATCAACTTCCAGGAGTATCTCTACGTGGCAGGTTCCGGAAACGGATGGGCACATAACGACGCCATTTCATCACAGGCTTTCGACGGCAACTACAAAGGCTTCATGTGGCTCGGCAACGAGTTCAAGCTTTGCTCGCAGCAGGACTGGAACGGCACCAACTATGGCAAGGACTTCTCTACTGCCGGTGACGCTGCCAACATGAATCTCCCCGAAGGAATCGGCGAAGGCTACTGCATGCTTGAGGCAAGTCTGGCCAGCAAGACCATCACGGTGACTCCCATCACGACAATCGGTGTCATCGGTGACGCAACCGCCAACGGATGGGATGCAAGCACTCCTCTCACATACAACAAGGACAATCGCTGCTGGGAAGCTGATTTGACCTTCACCACAGGAACATTCAAGTTCCGCGCCAATGACGGTTGGGACATCAACTGGGGCGGCGACAAGGACAACCTGACTATTGACGGTAACAACATCCAGGTGGAGGCCGGAACATACCACGTAGCCCTCTATCCGAATTGTCCGGGCATGGCAATGTGCACTATTGAGCCGAAATAAACCCGAAGAACAGACACAACAATGAATTTCAGGGCGGCAAGGACACCACGGTATTCCTTGCCGCCCTTTTATGTGCTGTAACACGGCCCATGTAACGGTGTTACACGGCTCATGTAACAATGTCACACGGCCCATGTAACAATGTTACGCGGCCCGTGTAACACCGTTACATGAGCCGCGTGACAAATCCGGTATGATCAAGCGTCAATGCCAGCCGGATGCAATCGTTTGCACACCATTATTCCACTGATTCTCAACAAGACACGAACAATATAACAAATAATGTGTATCTTTGTTGAGAGATAAAAGCATATAACTAAAAACTTAAAGTATGAAGAGATTCTACCCGTTTATTGTTGCCCTCTTCGCAACAATAAACATACAGGCACAGGGATGGCCGGCACAGTATGGCGGAGTCATGCTGCAAGGGTTCTCATGGGACAGCTACGACTATTCGCAATGGTCCGTGCTCGAATCACAGGCCGCCGACATGAAAGGATTCATTGACTTTGTATGGGTACCGCAAAGCGGCAAGTGTCTGGAGACGACACAGGTGATGGGCTACATGCCCTACTATTATTTCCGTCACGACTCCAGTTTCGGAACCGAGGCCGAGTTGCGGTCCATGATCAAGACCTTCAAGGAGAACGGTATCAGGACGATGGCCGATGTGGTTGTCAACCACCACCAGACGGACGGATGGTTCGACTTCCCCGCCGAGACCTATAACGGCGTGACATATCAGTTCAAGAGCACCGACATCTGCCGGAACGATGACGGCGGCGCCACGCTGAAACAGGCCAACGCCCAAGGCGTCAGCCTCAGCCCGAACAACGACGAGGGCGAAGACTTCTCCGGGGGCCGCGACCTCGACCACAAGAGTGAGAACGTCCAGCGCATCATCAAGGCCTACGTCAAGTATCTGAAGAACGACCTTGGCTATGAGGGATTCCGGTATGACATGGTGAAAGGCTTCGACGGCAGTCACGTGGCCGACTACAACGACGCTGCCGCAATCGAATATTCCGTTGGCGAACACTGGAGCGGCGTGTCGGAAATATCGTCATGGATAAAGGCCACCGGATATAAGAGCGCAGCCTTTGACTTCCAGTTCCACTACGCCATGACCGACGCCATCAATCAGAACAACTGGCAACAGCTCAACAATCACAAGACGCTGATGCACGACGCCAACTTCCGGCGCTACGCCGTCACCTTCGTCGAGAACCACGACATACAGGATCGGGGTACGGCCGACGGACAGTACTACAGCAAGGACCCCATCAACGAACCGTATATCCTCGCCGCAAATGCCTACCTTCTGGCCATGCCCGGCACGCCCTGCATATTCCAGCCCCACTGGAGAGCATACGAGCAGGAGCTGAAGAGCATGATTGAAGCCCGCAAACTGGCCGGCATCACCAACACGAGCGACTTCGGGTCGTATCTCTCCAACACGGCCTACTGCCAGACATTCGCCAAGGGCGAGGGTAACAAGCGGCTCATGGTTGCCGTCGGCGACGAAGCGAAATTCTCCGTACCGAACAACTATATCCGCATCCTGAGCGGAAGCCACTATGCCTATTTCCTCACAAAAAATTCCGAAACGGCATGGGCCGACAAGCCTTCGGGAACATACGACGAGGCGTTTGACGTCACGCTGACGGCAGTGAGCGAAGACGCCGGCGCAAAACTGATATACACTCTCGACGGCACCGACCCCACGGCTGGCAGCACGCAGGTGAGCAGCGGCACCACAGTCAGAATCGACAAAGCCTGCACCCTGAAAGTGGCCCTGCTGACAGGAGGCAAGGTGACGGGCCTGACGACAAAAGTATATGCCATCAAGGCGTTCGAGCCTTACTCCTTCAAGGTGTACGTAAGCACGGATAAGGTCGGCTGGAAAAACATCAACTTCTATTCGTGGGGCACCAACAACAAAAACAGTTCCGCCGCATGGCCGGGCGACAGGATAACCGCCACGGAGACCGTCAACGGCCGGACATGGTACTGCAAGGAATACTACATCGACAGCAAGAACGACCTTGTGAACTTCGTTTTCAGCACCGGAACCGGTTCACCGCAGACAGTGGACAAGACCGGAGTCAGCAAGACCGCCTACTTCGAAGTCTCCACCACCATGAGCAACGGCAAACATACCATCAGCGATGTGACCAAAGAAATGACCAGCGGCATCCATGCGCCGTCCATCGGGACATCACACGACGACAGCGGGTGGTATGAAATTGACGGAAGACGCTATGACAGACGTCCCGCAAACCGCGGACTATACATCTATCAAGGCAAGAAATATGTAATCAGATAAATCATGAACAAGAACATCAGAAATATTCTGGCAACGGCATTGCTCATCGTGGGCAATGCTGTTGCCGTTTCGGCACAGAACAAATATGTGGGCGGCGACATATCCCTGCTGCCCACCAACGAGGCTTGGGGCGCCAGCTATCTTGACAAGGACGGACGGCCCGTCGACGACCTTCTCTCCTTCTTCAAGCAGGAAGGAGGCATGAACGCCATGCGCGTACGGCTGTTTGTCGCACCGGAGAAATACGACGGAACAGACAAGGATGCAAACGCCTGTCAGGACCTTGAATACGTGAAGGCACTGGGTAAGCGCATCAAGGAGGCCGGCCTCAGCTTCATGCTCGACTTCCACTACAGCGACACATGGGCCGATCCGGCCAAGCAGTGGACACCTTCCGACTGGACACAGCTCTCCGACGACGGGTTGCAGGCCAAAATCTACGAGTACACCAAGGAATGTCTCATCGCGCTGAAGGAAGCCGGTGCCGAACCGGACATGATCCAGACTGGCAACGAAATCAGCTATGGCATGCTGTGGGGAGAATATCAGGCCGACGAGTCACAGCTCAGGAAATGCTTCACCAACAGTCCTGCCGCAAACTGGACACGCTTCACCGACCTGCTGAAACAGGCCGGCAAGGCTTGCCGCGAGGTGTGTCCGCAGGCCAAAATCATCCTGCACACCGAGCGGGCCGCACAGGTGAATGTGCTGACCAACTTCTATGACATGATGAAGAAGGCCGGTGTGGACTACGACATTATAGGTCTGAGCTACTACCCCATCTGGCACAACACCATCGGCACTCTCGAAACAGCCATAAGCACTCTCGAAACGAAATACGCCGACAAGCAGATAATGGTGGTGGAAGTCGGGGCGCCTTACTCCTGGCTGCCAACCGACAATGAATATACTCCAGCCTACGACGCCACGGAAGCAGGCCAGCAACAGTTCACCCGCGACCTTATCACCATGCTCAACCGCCACCACGCCGTGACCGGCTTGTTCTGGTGGTGGATGGAGTATAACGCTTATCCGTGGGAGACCACCCACCGGAACAACTGGTGGTATGCCCCGCTCTTCAACAGCAACACCGGCAAGGCTATGCCGGCGTTCTACGAGATGAAGAACTTCACGGCCGATGCGGCAGATATCCGGCAGATTGCCTGCTTATCCCGGTCCGACGACTGGTACACATTCAGCGGCATGAGACTTTCGGAGAAACCTCTCCGACGCGGATATTACATCAACA
Organism: uncultured Prevotella sp.; assembly: GCA_947177775.1. GTDB lineage: Bacteria > Bacteroidota > Bacteroidia > Bacteroidales > Bacteroidaceae > Prevotella. The sequence goes on along the minus strand of CAMWVS010000023.1, from coordinate 15,905 downwards.
ACAATAAAAAGGTGGCCATCAGATAGCCACCTTTTTTCTTTGATTCATAACAAACCGGATCTGTTTTTTCCGTCAGTCTGTCTTCAAATCCACAATCCGGTATTCATGACCCGTCGCGGACACGAACCTGCCGAGCAAATCGTCCATCCGCAGCTTCAGCGTGGCCGTGTTCACGCAGGGATGGCAGCCGAGAAACTCCGACAACAGCAAGTCGCGGTCAACGACGAGCAGCACTTTGCCATCACTGTCGTTCATCAGTCCCATCGGCGACACGGCCCCGGGATGTATGCCGAGCAGCTCCACCATGTGACTCTCACCGGCAAAAGACAGCCGGGCACACCCCAACTCAGATGACAGATATTTGGTCTTGAACACCTTGTCGCCGGGCAGCATCAGCAGATAGAACTGTGTCTGCTGCCTGTTGCAAAGGAAAAGGTTCTTGCAGACCGGCGCCCCGATGCGCTCCTCCACGGCCGCACATTCCTCCATCGTGAACGCCGCTTCATGCCGCAGCGCCTTGTATGAGACACCATGGGCGTCAAGAAAGTCATAGACCCTCTGCTCCACGTCGCTCATCGCCGGTTCTGCGGACGGCTTATCTGCTCCCATACATGCTCTCATAATACTTCTCATACTCGCCGCTCGTGATGTTGTCCAACCACTCCTGATGCTCCAGATACCAGCGGACAGTCTTCTCGATGCCCTCCTCAAACTGAAGCGATGGCTCCCAGCCGAGTTCGCGCTGGAGCTTGGAAGAGTCGATGGCGTAGCGCAGGTCGTGTCCGGCACGGTCGGTGACGTAGGTGATGAGGTCCATGTCCTCGCCCTCCTGACGGCCGAGAAGGCGGTCGACGGTGTTGATGACAACCTTGATGATGTCGATGTTCTTCCATTCGTTGAACCCACCGATGTTGTATGTCTCGGCTATCCTTCCGTTGTGGAAAATCACGTCGATGGCGCGGGCGTGGTCCTCGACATACAGCCAGTCGCGCACGTTCTCGCCCTTGCCGTAGACCGGAAGCGGCTTGCGGTGGCGGATGTTGTTGATGAAAAGCGGAATGAGTTTCTCCGGAAACTGATAAGGACCGTAGTTGTTCGAACAGTTGGTCACGACGGTAGGCATGCCGTAGGTGTCATGGAACGCGCGGACAAAGTGGTCACTCGACGCTTTCGATGCCGAATAGGGCGAATGGGGCATGTATTTCAGGTCTTCAGTGAAGAAATCCTCACCGTAAGCCAAGTGATGTTCTCCGGAAGAGGCCTTCGTCGAGAACGGAGGCTCGATGCCTTCGGGACGGGTCAACGGCAGGGCGCCATAGACTTCGTCGGTGGATATGTGGTAGAAACGCTTGCCTTCATATTTCTCAGGCAACGACTCCCAATAGAGCTTTGCGGCCTGAAGAAGTGACAAAGTGCCCATCACGTTGGTGCGGGCGAAAGTGAAAGGGTCCTTGATGGAACGGTCTACGTGGCTCTCGGCAGCCAGATGGATGATACCATCTATTTTCTCTTCCTGCATCAGACTGTAAAAAGCGTCGAAATCGCAGATGTCCATCTTCACAAACCGGTAGTTCGGACGGTCCTCTATGTCCTTCAGGTTGGCCAGATTGCCGGCGTAGGTCAGCTTGTCAAGGTTGATGATACGATACTCAGGATATTTGTTTACGAACAGGCGCACGACGTGGCTACCTATGAATCCGGCACCGCCGGTGATTACTATGGTTCTCTTGAATTCCATGTTTATTATAGCTTTAAAACCTTTATATCATGCCGCCCCATTCACGGAATTCTCCGAAAAAGGAAATCTTCGCAGCACGGCTAAAGACTGGTTAGTTCATATTTTCGATGCACCTGCGCAGCGACTCAGTCCAATAGGGAATCTCTATGCCGAACGTCTTCTTTATCTTCGTCTTGTCGAGCACGCTGTAAGCCGGACGCGTCACGGGCGAGGGAAACTCGTCACTGTGGCAGGGGCGGATATCGCAGGACGCATGCCCGGAATATTCCGCTATCATCTTCGTGAAATCATACCACGAACATACGCCCTCGTTGCTGTAATGATAGACCCCGAACGGGAAAGAGGCGTCGTCAGGAGACCACCGGCCGACAATCGTCATGATGGCGCAGGCCAGGTCGTAGGCATACGTCGGAGTGCCGCACTGATCGAAAACGACGTTAAGCTCGGGTTTCGTTGCCGTCAGACTGAGCATCGTCTTGCAGAAATTACGGCCGAACTCGCTGTAGAGCCACGCCGTACGGATGATGACATGGCGGCATCCGCTCGCCATGATATGCTGCTCGCCATGCAACTTCGTCAGGCCGTAGACGCCGGTCGGGGTTCCCTGCTGGTCCTCGCGGCACGGCGTGTTGTAAGGCTCGCGGCCGAAAACATAGTCTGTGGAGATATGGACGAGCAGACCGCCTGTCTCGGCCATCGACGCCGCAAGGTTCTTCGGGGCGTCGGCGTTCAGTTTCTCTGCAAGGGCTTCGTTCGTCTCGGCGGCCTCGACATTGGTGTAGGCGGCGCAGTTGATAATCACGTCTATCTTCTCACGGCTCACCATCTCACGCACCGCCGAAAGATCGGTGATGTCAAGAAACTCCGTCTCCAGACCCTCCACCTGGCTTACGTCGGTGAAGACAAACCGGTGGGCCGTGTCCTTCGAAATGATGCGTATCTCGTTGCCAAGCTGTCCGTTGGCCCCGGTAACTAATATGTTCATAACTGTCTTTTTCTTTTTAGCTGATTAAACTAAGGTTCAAAGCCGGTCTCCAGCCAGCCACTCCCACACAGACGGCACACGTCGGGACCGCAGCCGGTCACATCCACATGCTGTTGTACGGTAACGAAAGGAAACATCCCGAACCGTTACAAAAGTACAAAATTTATCCGATATAAAAGCAAAAAGCCTCGGGCTTCACAGCTTCGAGGCTTTTTTTACTATAAATAGTAAGTAATAATGATTATATATGTAGTCAGTAGTTGTTTTATTTTTTTTATTTCGGCAGATTGAACGCCTTGGTCATTTCGGCCATCTGGGCGTCGCTCATGCCTTCCGGTTCAAAGCCCATGCACTTGGAGCTGATGTAGATCTTGGCACTCTTCGAGAGCACGTCAATCTGATCGAAAGCGTCCATAACGTCAAGTCCCTTGGCGAAGACGCCGTGCTTCTCCCACATCACCACGTCATAGTCTTCCAATTCGCGGAGCGTAGCGTCGGCCAGTTCGTTCGAGCCGGGCAGCGTGTAGGGCACGATGCCGAGTCCCAGCGGGCAGAAAGCCTTTGTCTCGGGAATCATAGACCAGAGAATCTTAGTCAGGACATCCTTTCCGAGGAAAGCCTTGTTGTGGCTCATGGCGACGAGCTCGATGGGGTGAGTGTGAACAGTTGCCTTGTAGGGCGAGCCGCTCTCAATCAGATGAGCATGAACTGTCAGGTGGGACGGCAACTCGCTTGTGGGCATCACTGCATTATCTGCAATGATGACGTAGCTTGCACAATCGTCAAGGATGCGGATAATGGAGCCGTTGTCCATCGGACGGCGTGCCAAATCGCGCATGCGCTTGCCTGTTCCCTTACAATAGAAGTAACAACCCTTGAGCTGCGGAAGAGTGACACCAATCTGCTTAACGTCACTGATAGCCGGCATCTGACGGATTTCGTCGTCAACGAGTTCAGTTACATTAACCGTGATATTACCACCATTGCGCTCGGCCCAACCGTTCTGCCAGAGATATCCGGCAACCTCAGCTATTTTGTCAACCTCCTCTTTCAAGGCGGGACGATTGTTCAATATACTGTTCATTTTCTTATTAATGTGCTGTATTAAATCTGCGGCAAAATTATACCTAAATATTGGTACGAAGCGGCATTTTTTGATTTTTAAACTAAAAAAAATGATAATTTTATTGACATAAATCAATGAATCGAAACCATTCTGACCGTCCTTACGCCCCCGGAACTGCCATGCACAAGGCGTTTCGGTGATATTCCGATGCCGGCCGGCATAAGTTAATTTATTATTAATACTTATATCCCCCCCAAAAAATATCATAAAATGCCGTTTTCATGCCGAACAGGGTCTCCAGGCCACGATGGCACCTATGCCGGAGACAGCCGGAACATAATTTTCGGCCAACAAGCCCCGACCCGCCTTGCGGGACTATAATTTATTGGCAATTCTTGAACCGACATCAACCTTTTTCCCATGCGGCGGGCTTCTTTCACTTCAAGCAGTCCACGACGGATATCCGCAAGGATTTCCTCCTTTTCAAGTCGGCCACTCGGTTTATTTTTTCCTATTGCATTCACAAACAACAGGTGTTAATTTGTTTTTGCAAAGATACGCAATATCTCGTCAGCCGCAAAATTTCCGACCGACAACCTCAGAGACATGAAAGTTTAGAGAGATTAATTTTGCATTTCGGCCAAATTACACTACCTTTGCAACTATGAACAATCATCTTGACAGCAGCAAATGGAGTGAAAATGTGATACTTGTCGACGCCGACTACGTTGACAGCGTGGCTTTCGACCTGACGGTCAATTTCGAGCGCATGATAGGCCGGCGCATCCCCAAGGCCGACATGGCGCGGTGGGTTGACTGCGTAGCGCTGGACGGCGGCATACGCGAGGGCAGCCACGAAACACAGGTAGTCCTCATCCACGGCAAGAGGCGCACGCAGATGGAGAACTTCACGCCCGGCGACTATGCAGGCGAGCTGGACGGCAAGGCCTTTAGCGACACGCTTGGCGAGTTTCAGCTCAGCGCGCTGCCTGTGGAAGACGACGTCACGACGGCAGCCGATCTCTTCATAGAGTCACTCGAAGTCATCAGCAACAGCAAGGAAGTCAAGCGCATCATGGTCATACCCGATGCAGAGAAGATATATGACCGCGTGCGCGAGACACTGCGCCGGGTCGACGAGGAGAAGCGCGTCACCGTCTTTGCTATGCAGCCGATGACAGGCGGGAACTTCCGGCAGGAGATACTGGGATATTCGCTGATGCAGGCGCTCGGTATCAGGGCCGACGAAATCGGCTGAAGCACTCTTTCGCAGCTCACACAGACCGGACGCAGCCGGCAACGAACGAAGAACAAAACAAAGAAAAATAACAAAATAAAAGTAAAGACACAATGGGAAAAGTATTGATGATTGGTGCCGGAGGCGTGGCCACGGTAGCCGCATTCAAGATTGCACAGAATACGGACGTGTTCTCTGACTTCATGATAGCAAGCCGCCGCAAGGAGAAGTGCGACAAGATTGTCGAGGCCATACACAAGGCCGGACTGACAATGAACATCCAAACGGCACAGGTCGACGCCGACGACGTTGAACAGCTCAAGGCACTCTTCAACGATTACCGGCCGGAACTGGTCATAAACCTCGCCCTGCCCTATCAGGACCTCACCATCATGGACGCCTGTCTGGCCTGCGGATGCAACTATCTCGACACGGCGAACTATGAGCCGAAGGACGAAGCCCACTTCGAATACTCCTGGCAGTGGGCATACAAGGAGCGCTTTGAAGAGGCCGGACTGACAGCTATACTCGGCTGCGGCTTTGACCCGGGCGTCAGCGGAATCTACACCGCATACGCCGCAAAGCACCACTTCGACGAGATGCACACGCTCGACATCGTTGACTGCAACGCCGGAAACCATCACAAGGCTTTCGCCACGAACTTCAACCCCGAGATAAACATCCGCGAGATTACCCAGAAGGGACTCTACTACGAGGACGGACAGTGGCTCGAAACCGAACCGCTCTCGGTCCACAAGCCTCTCACCTACCCCAACATCGGCCCGCGCGAGAGCTATCTGATGCACCACGAGGAGCTGGAAAGTCTGGTGAAGAATTATCCCACAATACGAAAGGCACGCTTCTGGATGACTTTCGGACAGCAGTATCTCACCTACCTCGACGTCATCCAGAACATCGGAATGTCACGCATCGACGAAATGGAATATGAGGCTCCGCTGGCCGACGGCTCCGGCAAGACAGCACGCGTGAAGATCGTTCCGCTGCAGTTCCTCAAGGCCGTGCTGCCCAATCCTCAGGACCTTGGCGAGAACTACGACGGCGAGACGAGCATCGGATGCCGAATTCGCGGCATCAAGGACGGCAAGGAGCGCACCTACTACGTATATAACAACTGCAAACACCAGGACGCCTACAACGAGACTGGCATGCAGGGCGTCAGCTACACCACCGGCGTGCCGGCGATGATCGGCGCAATGATGTTCTTCAAGGGCCTGTGGCGCAAGCCGGGCGTATGGAACGTCGAGGAGTTCGATCCGGATCCATTCATGGAGCAGCTCAACAAGCAGGGCCTGCCGTGGCACGAAGTGTTCGACGGAGACTTGGAACTGTAGGAGTTAATATTCAGACATGCCAACCGGCAATTCATAATTGAATAGTTTAAAATCGGCCACAGGCCGACACGTAATTCAAAACTCATAATTCAAAAATATGGCAAAGAAAGAAGAAGAGGCCGCAATGAGCCCACAGGAAGGCAAGCTGAAAGCGCTGCAGGCGGCCATGTCAAAGATAGAAAAGGATTTCGGCAAGGGCTCTATAATGAAGCTCGGCGACGAACAGATAGAGAACGTCGAAGTCATACCGACCGGCAGCATCGGACTGAACGCAGCACTCGGTGTCGGCGGCTATCCGCGCGGACGAATAATCGAGATTTACGGTCCGGAGTCGTCAGGTAAGACCACGCTCGCCATCCACGCCATCGCCGAGGCACAGAAAGCCGGAGGCATCGCCGCGTTCATTGACGCAGAACATGCCTTCGACCGATTCTATGCCGCCAAGCTCGGTGTAGACGTCAACAATCTCTGGATTTCACAGCCCGACAACGGTGAGCAGGCCCTCGAAATAGCCGACCAGCTCATACGTTCGGCTGCCATCGATATCCTCGTTGTCGACTCTGTGGCAGCCCTCACGCCCAAGAAGGAAATTGAGGGCGACATGGGCGATAACGTAGTCGGTCTGCAGGCACGACTGATGAGCCAGGCTCTGCGCAAGCTGACCAGCACTATCAGCAAAACCAACACCACGTGCATCTTCATCAACCAGCTGCGCGAGAAAATCGGCGTGATGTTCGGAAATCCCGAGACGACAACCGGCGGTAACGCCCTGAAGTTCTATTCCAGCGTGCGTCTCGACATCCGCCGCGTGACGAGCATCAAGGACGGTGACAACGTTATTGGAAATCAGGTGCGCGTCAAGGTTGTCAAGAACAAGGTGGCCCCGCCTTTCCGTAAGACAGAATTTGAAATCACATTCGGCGAAGGCATCTCGAAAATCGGAGAGATTGTCGACCTCGGCGTTGAATACGGCATCATACAGAAGAGCGGCAGTTGGTTTTCCTACAACGGCTCGAAGCTGGCTCAAGGACGCGACGCTACGAAAACTCTGCTCCGCGACAATCCTGAACTGTGTGAGGAACTCGAAACCCTCATCATGCAGGCCATCACGGACAAGAGCAACGAATAAGACGCAAACAGGGAGACATATCATACCGCAATAAGAATAGCGGGGCATCAAAATGCGGTTTTTAAAATTGCATTTTGATGCCCCCTGTTTTATATTAAGACTGATTACGCAATAAAATCAGACATATCCGGGAATCATCTTAAATAAACAGATTGACAACAATCTTCTTGTCTACATGAGACTACCGATAGAGTCGGCCAAATTGGCATAAATCCGTCTATTGCGGATAGAGACCGCTTCTTCGGCCACATCACTATCCGCAACAATAAGAAATATCGCTATATATATAAATAAGGTGAGGGATAAATGAATTTCAACTTATCCCTCACCTTATTTATATATATATAGCGATATTTAAAACCTCATCCATGCCACACTCACTTGGCCTTAATACAAGGAACCCGCAGGGATTGAAGAATCAGTGTTTCTGTACTCCGATGACCTTACCGGCAGAGTTGAACTTGACGATTGTTCCGTTGTTATAAATCCAGTCCACACGGCCGTTGCTGGAAGCTGCCGTACGGTTGGGTTCCCCCTTGGCCATGCGCACCTCTTCTTTTGTAAATCCGGCGGCAACACGGCCCTGCTGTATCATCTTCCGGTGGGAAGCGGGCACTTTGTTAAGTCCGGCCGAGCCCTGTCCGAAGAGATAGTGGAAATAGTCTTCCTTATAGCCGTCAATGTCACCGGCCACGTTGGCGTTGACGAATGTCACACGCTTCGTATAGACGGCGCCGGTGGCGGCGCTCTTCAGCGTCATCATGACATAGTTGGTGTTGTCCTGTGCCAAAATCTTATCAATCGTGAAAGACGACATGCGGGCTATCCTCACATTCTCACCCTCGGCGTTGACCATGTTCGTGGCATATTTAGTGTGGACGGACTTACCTATGTATTTTGCATATTCGCCGGTGGCTGTCACTTTGGCATCTATGAGTTCAAAGGAGCCGTTGAACGTGAATTTGGTATTGTCCATGATAAACTCGTCGTCACGCATGCCGCAGTTTGTCTTGCTCATGGCCACATTCTGATAGAACTGGCGCCCCTTCTTGTCCTCGACTATTATCTTGACGGGATAGCTCCTGCTGCCGACACCGACGGCCTTGACTGTAACTTCCTCATTGAGCGGGACGGTGACTTCCTCATATCCCTCGCCATCCATCTGGGTGTCAACGCGATAGAGCGTGGCTTTGGTATAGAGCCGGGCGCCCATCAGCTTGGTGCGCGCTATGTCAACATCGCCGAGATAGGCCAACGTGGGAACGCCAAGCTTGCCGTAGCAATAGTCCTCAAACGTTCCGTTCGGCACCTGATAATAGTATGCCATACTGTCATCCTCGCAGACAAAGTGGATGCGGGCGTGACCGTCCGGTGCCTCATCATGCCCCTTATATACCATAATCTTATAACGCAGACGGCCGCTGCTTACTTCTTTGCCCGTGACTGCATCGCAGAAGGTATTGACCACGAGGTCATATTTCTCTGGAAGAACCATAAAACGCATACCTTCACGCCAATCGCAGAGACTGCGAAATTTGAAATTATCACTCACAAAATCATGAGCTTTCTTTTCTTCCACTTCGCTGCCACTACCCACCCCGTTCTGAGCCACGGCAACCTTTTTGGCTCCCTTGGTCTTAACGATATAGGAATTTTGCGCCGATGCTGCAAGCATTGCAACAGACACACTTGCCAATAACAAGACTCTTTTCATTTATTTAGATATTAAGTAGACTTCATTTTATGTCACATAAGATAATACAAACAAGCACAATACAGCAGTTCACCTGCTGAATGAAACTTATATGTGGCAAAGATAATAAAAAAAAATCGCAACATGACAAAATGACGCAATAAACAGACAATGTCAGAGCAAAAAAAATTCTGGCATACGCTTTGCTATAATATCGGCGGATAGCAAACAGCTAATCCGCAAATAATTAAAGAAGAATAGAAACAATAAAAAAATAAGATTATGGGAAAGATCATTGGAATAGACTTAGGAACAACTAACTCATGTGTTGCCGTATTCGAAGGCAATGAGCCGGTAGTTATAGCAAACAGCGAAGGCAAGCGCACAACTCCTTCTGTAGTAGGATTCGTTGACGGCGGCGAGCGCAAGGTGGGAGACCCTGCTAAACGCCAGGCCATCACAAATCCGATGAAGACTGTTTATAGTATAAAGCGCTTCATGGGTGAGACATGGGCACAGACAGAGAAAGAAATCGGACGCGTGCCGTTCAACGTTGTAAACGAGGGAGGCTATCCTCGTGTGGACATCGACGGACGCAAATATACTCCGCAGGAGATTTCGGCTATGGTTCTGCAGAAGATGAAGAAGACGGCCGAGGACTATCTCGGACAGGAAGTGACGGACGCCGTAATCACCGTGCCGGCATACTTCTCTGACTCTCAGCGTCAGGCAACAAAAGAGGCCGGACAGATTGCAGGTCTCAATGTGCGCCGTATCGTGAATGAGCCTACAGCAGCCGCTTTGGCCTATGGTGTTGACAAGGCCAACAAGGACATGAAGATTGCCGTGTTCGACCTTGGTGGCGGTACATTCGATATCTCAATCCTTGAGTTCGGCGGCGGTGTGTTTGAAGTGCTCTCAACAAATGGTGACACACACCTCGGAGGTGACGACTTCGACCAGGTTATCATCGACTGGCTCGTTCAGGAATTCAAGAACGACGAGGGCGCTGACCTCACTCAGGATCCTATGGCCATGCAGCGTCTGAAAGAGGCAGCCGAAAAGGCAAAGATTGAGCTGTCAAGCTCTACGTCTACGGAAATCAACCTGCCCTACATCATGCCCGTTGGCGGTGTACCCAAGCACCTTGTGAAGACTCTGACACGTGCCAAGTTTGAGCAGCTGGCTCACGAACTGATTCAGAACTGTCTCATCCCCTGCCAGAACGCAATGCGCGATGCAAAATTGTCAACATCCGATATCGACGAGGTTATCCTCGTAGGTGGTTCAAGCCGTATCCCTGCTGTCCAGACTTTGGTAAAGAACTATTTCGGCAAGGAGCCTTCAAAGGGTGTAAATCCTGACGAAGTTGTGGCTGTCGGTGCATCAATTCAGGGAGCTATCCTCAACAAGGAAGGCGGCGTCGGCGACATCGTGCTGCTCGACGTTACTCCTCTGACATTGGGTATTGAGACCATGGGCGGTGTGATGACGAAGCTCATTGAGAGCAACACCACTATCCCCTGCAAGAAGAGTGAGGTGTTCTCTACTGCAACCGACAACCAGACTGAAGTTACAATCCACGTGCTGCAGGGTGAGCGCCCCATGGCTGCTCAGAACAAGAGCATCGGTCAGTTCAACCTCACCGGCATTGCTCCAGCACGCCGCGGCGTTCCTCAAATTGAAGTAACATTCGATATCGACGCCAACGGAATCCTCAAAGTGTCTGCCAAGGACAAGGCAACTGGCAAGGAGCAGGCAATCCGCATCGAGGCTTCTTCCGGTCTGAGCCAGGAGGAAATCGACCGCATGAAGGCTGAAGCCGAGCAGAATGCCGAGAACGACAAGAAAGAGCGTGAGCGCATTGACAAGCTAAACCAGGCTGACTCAATGATCTTCACGACCGAGAACTTCCTGAAAGACAACGGTGACAAGATTCCCGCAGACCAGAAGCCGGCCATCGAGACAGCCCTCCAGACTCTGAAGGATGCCCACAAGAACGGTGACGTTGCTGCCATCGACTCTGCCATCAACAACCTCAACCAGGTCATGCAGGCCGCAAGTGCTCAGATGTATCAGGGTGCAGGTGCTCAAGGCGCTCAGCCTGGTGCCGACCAAGGCTTCAACGGACAGCAGGCCGGAGGCCAGCAGAACAGCACCGACGAAGTGCAGGATGCAGACTTCGAGGAGGTTAAATGATTCCGATAAGGAAACAGATAATAAATAATAAGCAAAAGCGTGCAGCTCAATGAGCTGCACGCTTTTTGTGTTTATAGGGTTCATGGTTGCTATGTGTTTTCTATGGGCTTTTTTATCTCTTATTTGCGACATGCTTGTGACAAGACAAAAAAGTAGATAATGTGGGACTTAATCACACTTATACATACTAATACATACTTAAAAGTAGATGATATGCCAACAATTGGATTTGAAATCAAACGGAAGTGTAAGGTCTGCGGCAAAGTATTTGTCGCAAAAACACTCGACAGCCATTACTGTTCTCCTAAATGTGGCAAAGTGGCTTGGAAACGCAAAAAGGATACAAAGGATAGAAACGCAAAGTTAGAAGCCATTGCCCGACAAGTATCAGACATCAGAGAGTATATTTCTGTAAAGGAAGCGGTAGCTATGTTCGGGGTGGAACGCAGTACCCTCTATCGTCTAATCAAATTAGGACGTATTCCAGTAATCAACATGGGTACAAGACTCACACGAATCAAACGCTCCGAAATGGAACGGCTTTTTCTGAACAGAGCGGAAAGTATTGCAGAGAAAGAAAAGCCTGTTCCTAAAACATATAGCTTAGATCCGGAGGATTGTTATACCATTACAGAGATTTGTGAGAAGTATCATATTAATGATAGTTCAGTATGGGCGCACGTCAGAAAATACTCCATCCCCTCAAGACAAATAGGAAACTATGTGTATGTACCCAAACAAGAAATTGATAATCTATATAAATCAGAAGTAGAATGAAGAAAGCGTTACCTCATACCAAAGTGACCGTCAAGCTTAGAAGGTCGAACTACAAAGAAGAGTGGTATCTGATTATAGAGTCGTACCCGGTTTACAAGCGAGGTTCAACCCGTGCAAGCCGTGTGGTAGAATCCATTAACCGGACTATATCCACACCTGTTTGGGACAAATCGTCCATTGCACGTATCTTGCCGGATGGAACATTCAACTATAAGCCTAAGCGTGATTTGAATGGAATTATCCAATGCCGTTCAACGATAGACCAAGAGGCTTGTATCTATGCCGACAATGTGCGTAAGTTACGCCAACACGAATATGACAGTGCAGTCCTCTACACTGATAAGGAAAACGAAATCGCGGCACAAAATGAACGAAGCGAACAGGACTTTATCAAATACTTCAATGGCATCATCAGTAAACGGCATCCCAATAGTTCTAATTCAATCATAGTCAATTGGACCCGTGTGGGAGAACTATTGAAAATCTATTCGCAAGGTAACCCGATTCCGTTTAAGACGATTTCCGTAAAACTACTTGAAGACATCAAGATGTTCCTGTTACGTGCCCCGATGGGAGGTAATAAGAAAGGAACTATCTCACAGAATACGGCATCCACCTATTTCTCCATCCTCAAAGCCGGATTGAAACAGGCGTTCGTTGATGAATATCTGACGGTTGACATCAGCGCAAAAGTAAAAGGAATAACAAACATAGAGACACCTCGTGTTGCACTTACTATGAATGAAGTGCAAATGTTGGTTGATACTCCTTGCAAAGATGATGTTTTGAAACGTGCGTTCTTGTTTTCTATCCTTACAGGATTGCGACATAGCGATATTCAGGCATTGAAATGGCAGCAGATTCAACAGACAAGCAAAGGTACATGGCAAGCGGTCGTGATTCAGCAAAAAACAAAACGACCCGATTATAAGCCTGTCATTCAACAAGCCCTTCAATTATGTGGTAAACGTCCAAGTAATGATGAAACACTCGTTTTTGAGGGATTGACAGATGCCTCTTGGATTTCCCGTCCTTTGAAAGCTTGGATAGAAGCATCCGGCATCAAGAAACATATCACCTTCCATTGTGGCCGGCATAGCTACACTTCGCTATTGTTGGAAAATGGTGTTGACATATACACCATTAAGTCGTTGATGGGACATACAAACGTCAAAACCACGCAGATTTATACGCATATCGTAAACGAACAAAAAGAGAAAGCTGCCAATACGCTGTATATAGAAAATTTGGACTTATAGGTTATAGTGGAAACTTACACCATTGAGCACCAACGACTTATATAATGTCAACGACACACTTACCACCGTATTCCCCTCATGAAACATCGGCTTTTTGAGGGGGATTTTGTTGTATAGATGTTCTCTGTGAAGAGGGTATTAGTCCTAATAGTGGTTTATCCCTATTTTATTATCTCTTTCAGTAAATCATTGTGTTAATGAAAACTAAATCTATCGGTGGCAAATAAGTGGCTAATTGGTGGCTTTCAAGCACCTATTTAGCACTCATAAACATCCCTATACTTTTGTGGCATCAACTTTAATACGAAGAAAATGGCCTATAAAGTAAATTCATTAAAGGAAATGCCGAATGCATTGTCCTACCTGATTGAGTCCGTAGAAGTACTACAATCCAAAGTAAATGCCTTGCAACATGAGCAGGCAAGTAATTCACCCAAATGGATGGATATAGATGAACTTTGTGCTTATCTGCCATCACATCCAGCCAAACAGACAGTTTATGGATGGGTATCTACCAAACAGATTCCCGTACATAAAATAAATAAGGCTTTGGCTTTCCTGCAATCGGAGATTGACGATTGGTTGAAGAACAAATCGCACAAGACCCAAGCCGACTTAATGGAAGAAGCCAGACGATTTGTCGAATCTAAAAAGATTATCAGATGATGGGAACGACAGATTATTGCTTTTCGTTCTTTCGCAAGCCCATTCAAAACATCGAACCGATAAGGGCGGTAGGCATTGTGGATGTGTATCGCTATGTCATCGGGTATTATGCGCAACCACAAACCGAGTCTCTGCGTTCGATGCGATCTTCTCCCGAATCCAAAAGATACAAAGCCACCCATTTCGACTATTGTACTTTTTCGGGATTATTCCGCAAACGGAATGAGAAGGAACTGATTATGCACTCAGGATTGATGTGTTTGGATTTCGACCATGTGGAGAATATCGTGGAGTTAAAACAGCAATTACTCAATCATGAGTATTTCAATACGGAACTGTTATTTGTCAGCCCATCTGGTAGTGGATTGAAGTGGATAATACCTGTTGACTTGAAGGGCTGGGAACATTCCCGATACTTCAAGGCTGTCGCCAACTGTATCAAAGCAACAGGTTTGCCATCAGTGGATATGTCCGGCAGTGATGTGGCTCGTTCATGCTTTTTACCCCACGACCCACAAGCATATATTAACCCTAAATACAAAGATGATGTCGAAGAAAATATTTTCCGCCCAAGATTGGGAGAATGTCCCTTCTGAAATACAGCAAATACATACGCCTGATATTGCTCCTATATATAATAAGGTAAAAGACGATGTAGAAAGTGTTGTTCGGGAGATAGAACAACGTGGCATTGATATAGCACCCAACTATAAAGATTGGGTGGAATTGGGCTTTGCACTTGTTGATGGATTGGGAGAGAACGGACGGGAGTATTATCATCGCATCAGCAGGTTTTACCCTACCTATCAAAGGGAAGAAACAGACAAACAATATACGCATTGTCTGCAATCCAAAGGGCAAGGTATTACTATCCGTTCTTTCTTCCATTTGGCAAATCAAGCCGAAATCTCATTGGCTCCATCCAACAAAGAACATTTATCCATTTTGCCAAATATCCAAAATGGCAAAACGGGCAAATGGATAAAGTCAGAGGAAGAACTTCCTGCATTTCCTGAATGTGTGTTTGAGCATCTTCCTCCTTTTCTAAATGAGATTGTCAACAATTCCATTTCGGTGGATGACCGTGACACGATATTGATTGGAACTATTGTGTGTTTGTCGGTTTGCTTTTATAATGTTTGTGGTGTGTACGATGAACGCATTGTTTATCCGAATCTATATCTGTTTGTTGTGGCAGATGCAGGCATGGGAAAAGGGGCATTGACCCTATGCAGAGAACTGGTAGTACCCATTAACCGCAATTTGCATGAACTCTCAAAGCGATTGGAACAGGAATATAAAGAAGCGATGAATGCTTATATCAAAGGTAAGAAAGATAATGGAATGACTATGACAACAGAACCGCCCATGCGTATGCTCGTCATTCCTGCCAATAGCAGCGCAAGCTCTTTCTTGAAGATATTGGGAGATAATGACGGAGTTGGACTGTTGTTTGAGTCGGAGGGCGACACGTTAAGCCAAACATTGAAGTCGGCCTATGGCAATTATTCCGATGTGTTGCGAAAGGCATTCCATCATGAATTGGTCAGTTTGAGCCGGCGCAAGGACAGGGAGTATTGTGAAGTAGCCAATCCGAGAGTTTCCGTAGCTTTGGCTGGAACTCCCGAACAGGTAAGAAGATTGATACCTGATGCAGAGAACGGATTGATGAGTCGCTTTTGCTTCTATATCATCCGCTTCAAGCGAGGTATAAGAAATGTGTTTGCCACAAGCGATATTTCTCAATCTAAAATATTGCTGTCCGATAAAACTTTTTGATGTCTCAAAAAATTAGGACTGATTC
>CAMWVS010000022.1 GCA_947177775.1 uncultured Prevotella sp. | reverse complement strand
GATGATTGTAATATCGGATGCTTCCTTTGCTACGCTCGTGCCGTCACCCATTGACAGGCCGACGTGGGCTGCACGAAGAGCTGGAGCATCGTTTGTTCCGTCACCCGTTACAGCAACCACCTGATTCTTCTTCTGCAAGGTCTCCACCAGACGTTTCTTGTCCATAGGACGAGCACGAGAGATAATCTTCAAGTCAAGAATGCGCTCCTGTAATTCTGTATCCGACAATGCTGCAAATTCTGGACCTGTAATGATATTACGCTCCGTATCCTTCGCATTATCCCAAAGGCCGATCTGACGTGCAATTTCCTTTGCTGTTCCAGGAGTGTCACCAGTTACAATCTTCACGCTTATACCGGCATCAACGCATTCCTTAACAGCAGAAGGTACATCCAGTCTTACTGGGTCTGCAATAGCTGCAACTCCTATGAAGCAGAGTTTGTCTGCGACTATCTTGTTGTCTTCAATCGCTTTATCACCATCGTTCAATACCTGGTAGGCGAAGCCAAGAGTGCGCATTGCGCGATTCTGATATTCTGTCAGTTGCTTTTCAACATCCTCTTTGCTTACGGATGTTTCTTTACATAGACCGAACACTATCTCGGGAGCACCCTTCACATAAAGCACTTTCTTGCCTTTCAACGCTACAGACTCTACTATGGTTGCCATATACTTGCGTTCTGTAGAGAATGGCACCTCCGCAACAGTCTTTACACTCTCACGTATAGAGCGATAATCTACACCCTGATTGTTCAACCAAAGAAGAAGTGCCCCTTCCGTTGGGTTGCCTAGAATCTGCGGTTTGCTCTTGTCTGAGAAATCAATGGAAGCAGTAGAGTTTACGGCAATACCCTCATTAACAACCTCCTTCGGCGTATCGCCATATATTTTCATCTCATCCACGCTCATCAGATTCTGCGTCAGCGTTCCCGTCTTATCGGTACAGATAACTGTAGTTGCACCCATTGTCTCACAAGCATGCATCTTTCTTACAAGGTTGTTGGTCTTGAGCATACGACGCATGCTGTAAGCCAAACTCAAGGTAACAGCCATTGGCAGTCCCTCCGGCACAGCCACAACCACAAGCGTTACGGCAATCATCAATGTTTGAAGAACGTATGCTATGAACGGAGCGACCTGCTCCATTGAACCGAAACAGTCGGTCCCATTTGTCACGAAGTACATAATGATACGTCCGATGACAATAAGTGCGGCAAAACCATAGCTTACCTTGGTAATCCAGTCACTCAATCCATCGAGCTGCTCATTGAGCGGGGTCTTCATGCTGTCATCAATCTGTACAGCCTCGAACACCTTACCTTGTTCTGTCTTGTCACCAACAGCAAGTACACGGCATATTCCATGACCCTCCATAACCTTAGTGCCTTTCATCACATGGTTTGTAGGATAGGTGGCAGCCTTGTCGAAATCTTTCTCATCGACGCTCTTGCCACACATTGGTTCACCAGTCAATGTTGACTCATCCATGTGTAACGATGTGGCCTCGAGCAATTCGCTGTCTGCCGGAACTTCCTCACCGGTATTGAGAATCACGATGTCGTCGACAACAATATCCTTGCGAGGAATCTGCGTTGTGTTGCCATTGCGGTTCACCTCCACTGGTTCATCGTCATTCACCTGATTGAGGATGGTAAACTCCTTGTCTGCCTGCAACTCAAAATAGAAGGCAAGCCCCGTTGCAAGCAGAATGGCAACAAATATTCCTACAGGTTCAAAGAATACGGCAGCACCCTGTCCGAGTCCGAAGAACTCGTAGCATGAAATACCAATCGACAAAGCGCCTGCAATCATCAGGATGATGATGAGCGGGTCACTGAACTTCTCCAAGAACTGTTTCCATAATGGTTCTTTCTCTGGTGGTGTCAACACGTTGGCACCATTCTTTCTGCGGCTTTCGAGCACCTGGGCATCGGACAAGCCTGTGTAGTGATGTTTTTGTTCCATATTACGAAAGTTTATATAATTTTCTTATTACTACAAATGTATTAATCTTACCATCCGTAAGTATTGCTACGTTTCGGTACATACACCTTATTGCCACGACTGTTTGTGTAATATTGTCCACCACGAGGACCGGTCTGTATCGTATGGCCGGAACCATAGTTGTACGACTGTGTGGAATAGTCTCTTGCTCGACTGCCTGTTGTGCCGTTGTATGGGTTGTAATTCCCAGAAGTAGAGTAGTTGTCATGGTTAGTACCATTACGTTGTGTCCGAGTGTAGCCGTTTACATAGGTACCATTGCTGCGTGTGTAGCCACTAACAGATGTTGTACTTGGATTTGTACCATAGCTACCATATGTAGATGTAGTGGTACTACGACGGCTATTGCTGCCATAATTGTAGGACTGTGCTACGGAAACCATTGATGTTGCCAACATTGCAACCATTGCGAAGAAAATCTTTTTCATATTTGTTATTTTTATTGTTTTGTTTCTTTTTATGATGCAAAGGTATGATGATTCTTGTATCAAATAGGACATCCCATAATGTTACAATCTACATTCCTCTTTCCGTATATGGCTCTCTTGCAATATTACACCCCATATTCTTTGATTTGATAAATAGCGTTTTTAAAGCTGATTTTCTTGCTTTACTTTTTGGCGGTATGTTATTCTCAGCACTTTGTTTTCATTGTCTATTTCTATCTTTCCCTATTTTGAGAATACGCTTGCCCTTATCGAAAAAGCAAAGGGCTTATACTTTTTTTAGATGGAATCTTTTGACAGCCATATTTGCAACTTTCAAGGCGCAACCATTCAATCGTTATTTAAATTTCTTTTTTAGTATTCTTATTCTTACAAATGCAATAACGCCTCCTATAATCATTGCAAAAGAACACGATTTAATTATGCTTGCTCCTGCAATCCATAACAATATGCACATGGCAATAGGAAATACCAGATTTTTTATTAAAGACAATGACATTTCTTTCCTCACTTCATTCTCTGCTTCCATCCCCAATGCATAAACTTCTTTTATAATGTCATCCACATCTTCATTTGATAACCCACGAGACAATAAATCTTCCTTCATTTCGTCTTTGGAATGATTGCCCTCGCCAACTTGTGCAATAACATATTGTACGTATTTATCAAAATCATTATTATCCATATTAAAAGCGATTAAATTATTATTATACATTAACTCTTCCGAAAGCGGTGTTGAACTGAGCTTTTCTCACTCTCTCAGCTCCTTTTATAGCCATTTCATAATCACACTCTTTGTCTCCCATTTTGCTTGTAACCACAAACAGTTCCAAACTCATTAATAGAAGAAAGAATATGATATAGAAAGCACAAGCAACCCCTCTGTTTGTGATAATAGACACCATAGCCTCAAGTTCTTCGAGAAAACCAACATTGGCTTTACACTCTTTACGAGTGTCTTCCTCTACCGTCAATTTCTTTTTGGACCATTCTTTCTCCTGTTCAACAAGTTGTTTTATTTTCTCGTTATTTGCATTCACAACATCCTGCTTGGGATTAGCCACTTGGTTTGTTGTTACAGATGGATTGTTGACTATTTTTATCTGTCCGTCAACCACCAGTTTCTCTTGGCTGTTTGTTACAGAACGCTGAATTATCCAA
This sequence comes from uncultured Prevotella sp., assembly GCA_947177775.1. Taxonomy (GTDB): domain Bacteria; phylum Bacteroidota; class Bacteroidia; order Bacteroidales; family Bacteroidaceae; genus Prevotella. The sequence continues at coordinate 39,317 of CAMWVS010000022.1, read as the reverse complement.
GGATTAGCATTTATGTCGGCTTGAAGAATAGAGTTCAATTTATCTAAAGAATCCTTTTCTGCATTTATTGCTGTCAGTTTTCCATCTATAATACCCACTCTCTTTTGTGTCAAGGTTGCCGTCTGTAATTCTATGGTATCAACCATCTGCTTGTCAATGTCCTTACCAAACATTGTTTGATCAAATATTGTAGAACCAACTACAGCCATTATAATGGCTATAAATACTCTAAACAATGCAAGCGTTTTTGTGGGATGTATTGTCAATAGTATCTGACGCTCAATCATTATGACAATCATGACAAATACCATCGCCACCAATACGCACCCCCAAATAGGAAGACCAATATATCTTTGGGCAAAACAGAAGCCGGTAATACTCCAAACTATCATCAATATAAGGAGAGCAGATGTATATTTGTTCAACTGCGATTTGCTTGCTTCTGAGCACTGAGAAAGTACTGATGAGTTCCACCCCGTAAGTTTACAACCTAATTTTATCCACCAATTCATAATTCTATTATTTATATGGTTTGACAATTATGCTATTCCTCTCTTCAATGAAACTGTATCATTACTTTGCATAACAGGAGCTTTAATAGTCACGTTTGTACCACTCATCTGTATGGATGCTATTCCTCTAAGGAATCCACAATCATACGATTGTAACGGAATTGATGCTTCATTGGCATTGTTACGGAAATCAGCTTCAAGTACTCTCAGTTCTTCCTTGTGAGCATTTATAGTTGACATTGTTTTCTCTAACTCTGAAACTGTTGTAAGCAAGCCCGCAGCATTACAGTTGTCAATACGAGTCTGCAAATCCTGTTTCATGACATCATAGTTGAGATTTATCTCACGGAACACCATCAGGATTTTATTCTTTATCAGACTTATGTTTAAGTCGCGGAAAGCCAAATCACTTTTAAGCATGGAGTCATCAAAGCCCTTGCTCTCATAATTCTTATGTAGATAACCGTAGATAACATCTATAGGCCAACCTGTAGCATAAGAAATAGTCATAGGCTTTTCTTCATTTGTAGGTGCTGTAACAGGTGTTTCTACACTCTTGATTTCTTCCTTAGCCTCAGCTGGATCAATCACTGGCAGTGAAACAGAAAACTTTGCTCCGTTGTCACTCTTCTTGTTGAAAAGATTAAAAAATCCCATATGCGTATATATTTTATTGTTTTTATTTTTGATACTGCAAAGGTATCTCAAATAATGTTACTAATATGGGTTTTCATAACATTGCAATTCATCATTAACCTTATTCCATGTATAGCGGTTGCAATATTACATCTTTGAGCTATTGACTTAATTTCGATTGATAATCAACACTTTGCTTTAAGTATACAGTCAGTAACATTAAGCCAATAAACACCATAATCAATGAAACCAACCAATAATTTGACAAAGCATCATATAATCCATGTATCACAGCTGGTACACATAATGCTAAAGTATACAAGCCTCTCCTATATTTAGGATAGAGATTGGCGAATGAAAGAAAATATCCAGCAATGCCACACCAACAGGCGTGTAGAAATGGTAGGCTTGTCAGTCGGGCGATATTCAAGAAGAAAGAAACATCGTATGTTTGTTGCGCATTTACAGTAATCTGGTATTGCACTCCTTCAAATACGCCAAATGCTATTCCCGACATAAGTCCGTAGAAAACCATTGTTTGTGGGATTAACGGATCTTTTGCTTTGCGCAATATCAAAAGAAGAGGTATTATCTTGGCAAACTCCTCCGTAAGTCCGACTCCAAATACATATCCTAACACATTCATTGGGAAAGCAACGTCTGTGAAGAAATAGAATGGATTTAGCCTTGGTAACCCAATTAAGTTCCATACTACGAACACACATAATTGTGTCAAGAAGAAGACATTCATAGTTGTCTTCAACTTAACCTGTGGTGTTTTGAAACAGGCATAAAAGAATAATCCCCAAATAATGGAGAAATATAAGGAAACCTCATAAAACAAAAACACGCCACCTAAAGGAATGTTCATGATAATCATTGGCAAAAGTCCAACCAGTGCCAATATCATGAACCTCTGGTCAGACAGAAATTGCTTAGAAAACAACTTTGCTTTTGGAAATATCAATTCCGAGCCTATAGCAGATAATTGCGAAATAATATTTCCTTTGTTGGGAACTTTGCATCTTAGATTGGCACGTTTCAAATAGAATCCAACAGTTTGTTCAAGGCTATCACCTACTGCGATAGCCTTGTCTTGCTTCAGTATCTGTCCGTTGTTTACATACGAGAGTAGTGTCTTTTCATCGTATGGCCCAAATCGTTGAGCATTTCTTATGACGTAGATGTTCATGGATGAAATTGTATAGATTCAATCAAGGTATTCAAGTAAGCATCTTCTCCCATATCGTAAGCTGAAATCAAGCATACCTTTTCCGACCTTGTGTCAAAAAGCATCACAAATCTCCAATATATTGCATTTCCATTAACTATATACTTCTTGACTTTTATGCTTTTAGTAAATTTACTTGCGAAGTCTTTGGTGTCAACTACAAGCGATGATTTATTTTTAGCAGCCTCTTGATCTTCCCAGCTTTTCCAATAATTATTAATGTTTTCATCAGAATTATCTGAATCAAAATCACAACATAGTGTTACACTTGCACAATTTTCTTTTTCCAAATCAAACACTTTAGAATTTTGTACGACGGTATCTTTGCACTGAAAACCTTGTGGTACCTCAAATATTACACGCCCGTCAGAACACTGATTTGAAGCCAACTTTCCTTTAATGTCATTATAAAAATTTCTATGTGCTTCATTATATTGTTGTATGACTTTTTCGTTTTCCGCATTTTGAATCCTTACAACATCAAAACTGCCAATTATCAAAAACAGTATTGGAATGGCAACAACAGACGCGACAAGCAAATAATCACGTTTACCTGATTTACGAAAATCAGTAGGTATTACTTCTTCAACTTGATTTGACATATGAAGATAACACAACCATATACATCCCCAACCCAAACTGCTTAATATTCTAGGAGCTGTAGCTAATCCCGTTTGTTCAAAATCCCCATAGCATAAAACCAACAAATTTGAAATGATGCATAAAATCAAATATGATATTCCTAAGAATACTGCATTCGGCTTTCTGCACCGAAAAGCACGAATGGCAAATATAGATAGAATGAAAAGTAAGATTCCTTCTATAACATCTGTCATTCCTAAGATATAGCTTCCGCCATAATCATCAAGTTTGAAAGTTGCAAGTGGCCAAACCGCACTAACAAAGCCACCGACACCCGTTTGGAACAGGAAAAATGAAAGCCACCCATGAATTTGGGTAGACTCTTTCAAGCTCTCACTTGTCACAGCAATTTCTTCGTTTTCTGTTGAACAAGAATCTGAAGAATCTAAGTTAGTCTCTTTAATTGACTCTTTATCCAAATTTATAGCCATAGCATTAATTTTTCACAAGTTGAACAACAACTAATCTTCCCCCTTGACCTTTGTCAAGAAGTATCTGTCTACCCTCTGTGAGTGGTACGTACTGCCCAATGCCTATATGTTTTTTGTCTGTGGCATCATACATATCCGGTAAGCGGCGATTGATGAGAATCCATTGACCGTTAAAGAAATGGAAATCGCCAACTGGTTTCTTGTCCTCGTCACTCGTTTTCTCGTTGCAAGGAATGAGGTTGTTGGAATGCCATTTGTATAGTGTCTGTTTGTCGTACACCATTAAACGATAATTCTCAGAGATATACTTGCCATGTGAGGGGGCATAGTAGAAATTGAGAATAGGCAATTGTCCCTTATACTCTATTCCACAGAACGGACAACGTGGCTTTGTAGTATTGTCAAACACATACCAATGAGCTTCACATTTGGGATTCTGACATGGTTGCACCAAGTCGCAAGTCTTCACTAAAGCCTCCTCCCACTGTAGGGATGTAGGGCGAACTGACGGATTGTGCAAACCGTCGATAAATGCCTTGTCGAACAATTCCTTCAAGTAAGGACCGCAAATGGTGTAAGGCATCTTTGATGGATCGCCTTGTGGCAACTGTGATTTTGCCAACTGATCCACCTTTACTTTATTTATCTTGTCTGTAGGATGTTCAATGAATAGAGCCTTAGAACCATAACGCATATCATCATCTTTCTGCGGGTCGTCAACATCCCATACCTTGCCACCGTCTAATGGATGGCGGTTAAGCAGGAATGTATAGATAAGGACGGCAAGTGCGTGTCGGTCGGTCTCTATCTTGGGCAAATTCTTCTTCGGATCATCAATTTTTAGTGCCTTTGTTGCAAGAACCTCTGGGGCTATGAAGCCTGGAGTGCCTACTACCTCTGGAGGAAACTTGTGAGGCACTACAAGTCCATCGCAATCTATTATACAGGCATTGCCACTTAATGGATCAACCAATACATTGTTGTATGATAAGTCGGAATGGGCAAGACCTGCAGCATGAAGACGACGCATGGCACGTGCTATTTTCAAGCACATGTGCAATCTGTCTAAGAATGAACCTTTCTGGTTTGCTGGAACAAAACGATTAATTAGTTTGGCTGACGAAAACCACTTTCCGTTTTTCTCTTGACCATTCTTTATAAATGGCCAAGAGACATCGACACCACTAAAGAAAAACTTTTTGTCATAAAAAGGCATAACTATACCTGTCAAGCCTTTCCATTCAACAATATTTGTAGGCCATGCGAAGAAAGCGCCCCAATAGTGTCCTACAGCATCATTGGTAAAAATACGATTTCTATGGACGTTCACAATATCATTGATTCTGGCCTTGTCGTTAGCGTTTATTGGCTTACGATAAAAAGCTACGACATACGTCTTGTCCGTAGAGAAATACACGTCCTTGACACCACCTTGAGCCTTTATTTCGTCATAAAACTCAACGGTACTGCCGTCTTGTGCAGTTAATGTTATTTTATTTGCCATAGCTTATTCATTTTGTTGTTCATCAGATTCATTTTCTGAAGTATGACCTTCTGTTGTATTCTTCTCGGTGAGATTATTATCTTCTCCCTCATAAAGAATAGCAATAGTACGGTCATCATGATTGCCAGGTGCCCAGAAATCAAGCCAATCAAGTAATTGGTCTTTCGATGCTTCGTTGTCATCTGTTAGATCTACACCGTTTTCCTTCAAATCATCCCATAACGCATCCCACTTATTAGGATTATTGAGATTTGCATCAGTCTCAAATTTTGGGTCGCTGACTCCGTCACTCATTAATAACAATGCTGTAAAGTCGTTTACGATACAGAAGCGAAGACGCTGATACAGGGCTGTCGTATCTTTGAAAATTTCAGGCATAGTCAGGAAGCGAGTCTGTCCTGCATATTCGCCTTCGTCGGGCACTCCGAGTATTTTTGCAGTATGAGCATTTCTGTCGTATAAACAAATTGCTCCATCTCCAACCCAAAAAGAAGCCACAAACCATCCGAAGCTAAACTTTTTGCAAATGGTCAATAAAAGAGTTGTAGCATAATACTTTATCGGTTGTTTGGTTAATGCAGCTTCTGCCTGTATTGCCTTGTGAGCCTTAAATGCTGCTGTGCCAACAATTTCGTATATGTAATTGCCAACGATCTTACGGGCTTCTTCTTCCGAGAGATCTTGCAGATTGCCATAATTGCCAATGGCTTCCTCAAATGTTTTGCTCTGTCCGAGCTTCGACATACAGTAACTTACCGATTCGTCACAAGCAATCTTTGATCCTTGACGTGAGAACTTTGCCGATCCGGCTCCGTCTGCAACAGCCATGATATACCATCCATTATCCATATGCTCCATACGGAAATGATCATCACGAGGTTTTCCTTCTTGCGCGTGGCTTCGTCCACGCTTACTTGCAGCAACAATATCTTTCTGCGGAGTACCATCAGGCAATGCCTCTACCTTGATGTATTCCACTTGCATGTCGTCATTCTTATATTTAGGTTCAGGCATATTATCCCAATCAACAGACAGGTTTTTCCAAAGTTTACGTGGGTCTTGATTGATAACGAAAGGAATCTTATGTTCCAATGTCGGGCAATCTTCTAACATCTCAATGCCACCGACGAACTTATAACATAACGTAAGCTCAAACGTGGATTCTGCTACAGCACCATCCTTTCGGAATGCTTCAAGAGAAGGAGTTCCTGTGATTGCAAAACTTTTGCCGTCAGGAGCAACAGTTAGCTTTATTCCATGTTTCTCTTCTGTTAGTCCTTTAACATCCACAAGTTCTAACTCTACATTGGAAAACAGGTTAGAGTTAATTGTGGGCATTGATACAGTCTGATTGTATTCTATGTTTTCTTTGGCGTTTGGTATATTAAGATTCCATTTCAATTCACCATTAACCATCTTTATCTTGTCCATAATGTGTTCTTTATACTGATTCCATAATTTATCAGACAAAAATTTAAGGAACGACTCCGCTTTTTTGTCTTCTTGGTTTCCTATAAGAATTTGTAATGCTTTTTCTAATGTCATAATACCTTAACCTCTACCTCTTGTTATGTCCATACCACCTTCTGCTATTTCGCCGAGAGAGCCTTCCATGCCACACCAAGGACAGGCTGTAGTCTGTCCGTCAGAGCACATAATGTTTCCACATTCGCAAACAACAACTCCGAGTTGGGCGCCACAGCAAGGACATGTTGGCACGCCTCGGAGTGACATTGTGTTGATATGGCGATTTGACTTGCCATTGCTCAAACTATTGTATGTTTTTTCATCCACAGGATAAGCACCCACAAGTTTGAAGTCTGTGGCTTTCATGTCAATAGATTCTAAACCTTCTATATATGACAAATGTTTAGCATACTTCACAAGGTAAGTCTTCTTTGTATTAGAGCATTTACCTAAAAGGACGGTAAAGTTCTCGTCTACCACACATGGCTTAGAGGTATCTACCTTCTCCAAATTAATGCCAGTTGTGGGAGCTAATGCCACGCTATCATCGCCCATATCGGTAACAGACACACTTGTTGCCTGAATGGAAGCAGTCACCCATTTAAAGAATGCTTTGAAAGACATCTCGTCCGTATTGTTTAATCGGAGAACATTGTCAGAAATCTGTCCCAACAATTGAGTGTTGACATTATTGCCGATAGAAATAGCTACGATATTTGCTTTACGACGATATTTATTGTTCCATCTTGCAAAGGCTGCTGAAGGATTGTCGGTCGGTGTTCCGTCAGTAAAAAGGAATATGATAGGCTTCCAATCCCCTTTACGTTCTTCTGTTGTCTTCACTACATTTTTGTCAATGTCATCCATCAAAAAGTCAAGTGCACCTCCAAGAGAAGTTCCGCCACCAATAGGAAATGTTGGTGGATAGAACTTGTAGAGTTCTGTCAAAGGCGACAGGCTCCTTGCTTTGCCTGCAAATGCAATCACAGAAATGAAAGCCGTTTCAAGAGCGTAAGGGTCAGCGCGCAGTTCTTGCACAATCTGGCGCATGCCGTTCTCTACTTGCTGAATAGGGTCTCCTACCATTGACTCTGATACATCAACGAGGATATATACTGGTAATCTTCTCATGTTCTTATTTTTATTGTTTAGGAATTATCATAGCAATCGGGCTTAGATATACTTTCCCTGGTCCCGTTATCTTCATCAAGCTAAGTCCTTCACCTCTCAGCACATTGCCAAACGACCAGCCTGCTTGTATTTGAGAAGTCTGAAAGCCCTGCAAAGCAACGATATGGTTTTCGTCCACTTCTATTGTTTCGCCATTTGTCAATATCTTTTCAATAGGTGATCCAAGTGAGTCAAGGAACACGGTAGCATTGCCGTCCACTTTTTGGAACAGGCCTACGCCACCCAACAATCCTTGCAGATTGAGGTTAAGATTAAGTTTCACCTTGTCTGTGGAAGCTACATAATGTCCTCGGCGACAAATCATATTCTCGCCCTGCAAGCGTATTGGCACAAGTGCACACATACTGCCCGATAACACCATTTTCTTTTCAGTGTTGGTTGGGTTATAGAAATGTATAATCAACACCGATTCGCCAGAAAGTGCTGAACGCAACACTCCGCCAATCAGATTGCCGAGCCCGCTTCCAGAACCACTACCGTTCCATTCTGCATCACGTTGCAGAGCCTCGTCAACATAGACTATACTACCACGTTCTGCATAGAAAGATTCTCCTGGTGAAAGCATCACTTCAAGAGTCTTGTATTCATAACCTACAATCTTACAATTCATATTCTTTATATTACGACGTTAACTTCTATTGGCGGTGGTGGAAGTTCCACGCTATCAGTTACTCCCATAGTACGACCGCCTTGCTGGACATTTATGGTTACCCATTGGAAGAATTTCTTGAACGTGCTGCTGTCCATCGTGTCAAGTGTGAACACATTGTCTGTGAGTTTCTTCAATGGTTCTGTCTTGGCTTTTGGTCCGGCTGCACAAGCCACAATATTTGTGAACTGATGACGTTTTACATTGTTGACGGCTTCTTCATAAACCATGAGGTCAGAAGGTTTTCCATCTGTAAGAACAAACAATAGCGGCATCCAATCGCCTTTCTGTTCTCTGCTGCCCATATTTACTTCCTTGTCATAACAGTCGCACAACATATTCAGGGCAGCTCCTGTATGTGTAGGTCCAGAGTCAGGACATTCTATGTCTGGTATTTGTAGATTCTCAAGTTCTGTCAAAGGCAAAATCTGTTTTACGTCCTTGTCGTATGTGATGATGCTGATACAAGCAGTTTCTAAAGCATACGGATCTAAGCGCAGAGAGGCTATCATATCAGACAGGCCAACCTTGACAGACTCTATCGGTTCTCCTTTCATAGAACCAGATGTGTCTATTAATATATAGACTGGTAATCTTCTACTCATAAATGTTGTTTTTTATGAATATCGGGTGATGTCATAAGTGCAGACATCACCCGACAATGTTTTATCGATGTATTATACCACAATGTTCACCTCTGGTGGTGGAGGGGGGAGCTCACTCATTGTTGTGGCTTCCGCTGCTGTTTCCTCTACTGATTTGCTGCTTGTGCTAATAGAAGCAGATACCCACTTGAAGAAAGCTTTAATTGTGGCACTGTCTGCAGTATCAAGCTGAACCACATTCTCGGTGATTTGCTTCAGTGTGTTGGTGTTGGCACCTTGTCCTGCAGCACAGGCTACGACCATGCCACATTTACGCTTTTTGAATTCTTCAAGTCCTCGCGTAATTGAGTCGGTGGGTTCACCATCGGTCATGATAAATACCAATGGTCGCCAGTCGCCCTTTACCTCAGCCGTTGTCTTGGTTATCTCTGTATCAATTTTCTGAGACAGAAGTTCCAATGCTCCTCCCAATGCTGTGCAACCACTTGCGTCGATGTTTGGCTGTTGGAATGCAGCAAGCTCTGTAAGCGGAGTGACCTGCTGTGCAGAACTATTGAATGTTATGATACTGATGTATGCTGTTTCGAGAGCATACGGGTCGCTACGTAATGTGGAGATAAGCGTTTGTACGCCATTCTTAACAGCCTCTATTGGCTCGCCATACATTGAGCCACTTGTATCGAGGAGTAGATATACGGGAAGTCTTCTCATATTGTCTTATTTATGATATTTATTTTGAATAATCTCTAGCAACTCTGACGATAGTCATAGCTATGCCACGGTCTTCAAACGCATCACCTATAGCAGCAAATTTCCAGTTGCCGTTATGACGATACAACTTACCCATAATAAGGGCACGTTTACCTATGCAATCGGTTTTTGTTGCTACATTATATTGTGCGAACACCTGCTTTGGTGGTCTTTCTGGAGTTCCCTCAAACATGCGGATTGAAGCATATGGTATTCCAGAGAAATCGCCACTATACTCATTGTTATTATATATGTTGAGGAAGAAAACGATAGAGTTTACATTTGAACTTACACGATTCAAGTCAACAGTTATAATTTCATTGTCTAGGCCATCATCACCATCTTGATCTCCCGTCAGGTCATCACCCGTATGATGAAGTGCACAATCGTTGGAATCTAATTTTCCTTGTGGTAATTTGTCTCCAAAATTATACAAAGGTGACCATATATGATCAACTACATTACCGTTTGCATCAAACATCATACAGCTAAGGTCCAAGTCAACATCCACAACAGAAGTCGAAAGACCGAAGAATGTCTTTTTGATGATAGCTCCCCAATTGCATCCTACACAAAAGTTTGTCAACTTTGTTCCGCTCTCTTTTTCGAGATTGATGCGCTGTCCTTTTTCAAGTCTAATAGCCATATCATTAAGTTTTAAGTTAATCTTTACTGCCTGGTGAATAGTTAAATCCCCAGCCATACACCTTGTCACAGTCGCTATGGCCATCATGGAAAGTGACAAGTTTCTTTACTGTAATAGAGTTGTCCGTTCCGAAGTCGAGTTGGGCTATGGCACAGAACCGTTTGTTGCTACTTTGTTGTCCCATTTCCACAACCACATCTTCACTGCCAGGTACCTTTACTTTTACCACGGCATTTGTTTCTGACCATTTCGCCACGCCTTCATAAATAAATGTATATATAATTATACGCTTTATTTGGTTAGCGCCATTCGGGTTAACAAGTATTGTTTCGCCAGATGAAGATCCTCCGCCACGGTCATCTCCTTGATGCCAAATATAAGGTGCTTGGTCGTAACAACCCTGTCGTGTTGCATGGTGACGGTCACCTCCACGTCCATGTGAGAACTGTAATCCGTCTATCAGCATCTTCTTGCCGTCGCGCATTTCGTAGAAGCAGCCAAGATCCAAGTCCACTGCATTGCCGAATAAATTTTTAAGAAAACCTCCTTTGTTCCAGTCAAGATTGATGACAATCTCGCCTGCCAGAGGTCTTCCGCTCGGCTTCTCAAGATTAATCCGATGGGTGTCTCCACCTTTTTCAAGAATTATAGCCATAATTACATAAATTTAGATGCATACTTACGGCAAATAGGCTCCAAGCCATCTTTATGAGCTTCGCCTACTGCTTGGAATTTCCACTCTGTGCCACGGCGGTATAAACGTCCGAATTCAACACCCTTGTCCGTAGAGAAATCTTCATCAAGGTCGTAACGGCATATAACTTCGCCATTTACAGCGTTCTTTATCTGTATGTATGCATCACGTACCTGGCCAAAATTATATTTCATTCGCGGAGCGTTATGAGGGTCATTTGCGTCTGACGGACTCCAATAGATACTGGCAGTGAAAAGGATTTCGTTGACATGAGAAGATGTTTTGGTCAAATCAACTTCTATTTCTTCATTTCCTTCACCAGTGTTGTCGTCGTCATCTCCAAGGTCGTCTATAGAACCAAGTACGCTTTTATCAACAGAAATAGGACGCATCACAGCATTGCCTTTTTCATCGTAAAGTGGTTTCCCGTTCTCATCCAGTGCCTGTACTTGATTGCCAGATCCATAGAAAACGAAATCATATTCGTTCTCTATCTGTCCGTTACTTCCCAACAAAAATGTTGAGGCATCCAGGTCGTATGCGGGATCAGCATTGGGATTCACTTTCCAACCCATCTCTACTTTCAAATGAGTCAGTCCGGCTTCTATCTCCACTCGCTGTCCTTTTATTAAGTTGATAGCCATAAGCGATTATGCAAATTGTTTTGCGTATTTGTTTACAAGAGCTTGCAGGCCGCCTTTATTACCGTTGCCGATAGCCTCAAACTTCCACTCGCCGTTATGACGATATAGACGACCAAACTCAACTGCTGTCTCTATAGAGAAATCTTCGTCCAAATCATATCGGGCAATTTCTGTATTGGTTTTGGCATCATAGATGCGGATATATGAATTGCGTACCTGACCGAAATTCTGACGACGCTCTTCTGCTTTGTAAATAGTTGCTGTGAAGATTATCTCTTGGATTTGAGGACTTACTTTTGTCAAGTCAACATTCAGAGTCTCATCGTCTCCGCCATCGCTATTACCGCCAGTCAAATCGTCTCCTGTTGACTCTACAGAACCATCAGGTGCTTTTTGGTTACCATAGAAAACAAAGAATTCTTGTTGTGGAATCTGACCATTCTCACCTAACATAAAAGCAGATGCGTCCAAATCGAAGTCATAACCGGAACCTTCATTCGGATCCCAACCAAGTCCTACACCTACAAGTGAAAGACCTTTATCCATGCTTATACGCTGTCCTTTTTCGAGATTAATCATAGTGACAATATTTTAAATTAAACTTATTTTGAATTTCACTTGCAAAGTTCGTCGTTTTGTTATAGATAATAGGTAAACCGCAAACGTTACAATCAGAATGTTGTACGAGGCAAGCTTATTTAGTTGCAAGGTTACAATGCTGATATTTTCTGCCATTCTTCCGAATCTGACAACTTGTATATGTCATTAGCGTTTACGCCACAGAAGCAGCAAAGCGAAGGGTGTATGTTGACACAATAATTGCCAAACATATTGCGCTGAATCATGTAGTCATCAACATGAAACAGAATTTCACCTAATGCTTTAAGCTGTTTTTTAATGAGGGCTATCATTGGCAGTCTGATTTCGGAGATTGTAAGGTTTGGAGCATTTTGTGGTTCTCCGCCAAACTTTTTATAGATAAGCTTGTATTTCTCCTGAACGGCAACCATTCGCTTTTCGTATTTGGCAAGCTGACGAGGAGTTGTTGGCTTGGAGAAGTTTATTCCCCCACTTGCTGATTCCAGCAGGAACAATGCATATAGAGCTTTTTCTCTTCTATGCAGTTTTTCTAATTTAATATCGGCTTCAGGAAAACGTATGGTTTCTCTATATACATCAATGACGACAGAACTTTTTATTCCCTTGCGTAACATGTATATGTCGAAAATCTGTTTGTAGAAGCCTGTAAATATGAAACGTCCTTTTTCTTCCTTCAGATAATTCAAACGGAAAGTATGGTAGTATTCTGAAAACAGATCGAGAATGTTCCTTATAGTATTGATGACCTCCTTATCCAATTCAACTAAAAGAAAATTTGCTATTTCTTTGTTGCCGACAAAGGAGTTGCCAATTTTAATCATCAGAGAAGGAGCAATTACCGAAAATTCTTTTACTCCTAATTTGCCAGATAACTGATCTTTGCAAAATTCTGATGTTGAAAGTCCCTGCAGTTGCTTCGTTACGTTTTCCACTCTATCAAGACTTGCGGTTGGATACAAGAAACTTGCAATTCTCAAAAGATCGCTATTGGAAATTGTTCTATAGTGTTCAGCTATTTTGGGGAGATAAACCAAATCAAAACCTGCGAGACGCACTTCTGCCATAATCTCTCTGAATTTATCGTTTATTTCCCAATTGACATCATTGTCGAAATCACTTTCAACATAAAGGATTTGTGTAGGGTCAATATACACACTTGAAGTGTCTATAGAAACAATTCTGCATTCAGAATTGCTACCAAGAGTTAAACACAAGCGTAATGCCACTAACAGCAGAGCTTCTTCTCTTGCACAAAAACAGTCAGACATCGCAACTTCATTGAACGTAGCTATCAATTCATGTTGCAAGCACTTGGAAGAATCTAATAAGGTATGTACCGCTTTTGACAATGTGTAAGATGATCCAAGTATCTCGTCCTCTTTTTTGATTGCATACTTATCACGGATGGAATCCAGTTTTTCCATCTCACGTGTATCAATAATGGCATCTGCCTTTATTAAATCGGAAACAATACGAAATATGCTTGCTCTTTCTGTCTGTTTCATGATTCAAACTTTTTAATTTATGTTTTTTCAATAAATGCGCTCGGAACAAACGCAGTGCACACAGTCAGAAGTCCGTTGATTATAATACCTACACGTTGTTGGCTATGATAACGTGCAACCACTCCGACAACTCCTTTAAACTTTCCATCTATTATTCGCACCTTTTGACCTGACTTGAATTTTTCAACCACTTCTGTCGAAGCTACTATATCATCTGAATCAGCAGCACAAATTATCTTTAGGCTGTTCATTTGGTTGTCTGGTACGACTAATGGCACCTTGACAATCTTGTTGCCAACGACGTGGGTATGTTGATAATAAAAGCGAAGGTAGGGGAGGTTAATGTTGTCGTAAACAAAAGTCTTTAGTTCTTCTTCGGTTCCATAAGCAAAAAAAATGTTCGGAATACGCGACTCTTCAATGGTTATGCGTTTTCCGTCAACCATCTTTATGCTCTTCAGCGTAGGGTAAAAAGCTGTCACATTTCTACTTGTTAGGTAATCGTATGCCTTTTTCTCTCTGCCGTATGTTGTGCGAAGAGCATACCATTGGGGAGTATCTGTTGATTTTCTATTAGTGGTAATTGAAGTTTCTAACAAGACATTATTGGTGGACACCCCTGTTTGTGAGTTCGTAGGTTTGATAGGCTTTTGAACTTCGGGGAGGGCGTTGGAGGTAAGTCCAGCGCTTAGAGGAGACCGGCCGGCTCCTACTATGCATTTTACATCTGATCTGGCGCAATATTTTTCCATATCGTGATGGTACCTTATCAAAGACTTGACTTGATACGCAGACACAAAAAGAAAGCGTGAGTCGTCCCGCCGTCCGTCCCACAGTCTGAGGCTCTAGCAATTGCCTATTGTTGTTGAACAGACAACGTTAGAGCCCACGCCGATATGATATACGCCTCCGTTAAGAGACCTCAGTAAACAGACACACTGCTCCCATACGGGTACAATATATGCTTACAAGGTCTCCATGGGATTGATGTAATCACACCCCCGGACATCTACCGTTGCTACGTTCAAGACAACAATTAACTGTTAATTTGCTAGATTACAGACTGTCTTAAACAGAGCGTCGAGTAAACGCCTTCAATATGTCTTGAATTATCGTCCCACCCAAACCCGCTTCGCATAGAAAGTCTTTCGATTTCACCATGCTCCACACGGCGTGAGCTGTCTCATATTATTTTTTACAAGAACTCGTCTTGACTCAATATTAAAATTGAGACATGATAATCCAAAGACAAAATTATACAATTTCTCTTAGACTAAAAAATAAATGTTAAACAAATCTTTTAATAAACTAAGCATTTAAGAAAAAAAATGTTTTTTGTCATATCAAAACAGCAAAAGATCCGACATGTGGAGCTACAACACAGAATTAAGGTTATTCCTGTGATATTACCCCAAATGTCGGATGAACCAAGACAAAAGACTTCCACGAAAGGACGAAAGCTGCGTATCATGAAAACCGCAACACATCATGTCTTCTTTTTTCTGAATTTAAGCCCCACGAGAGTGAGGACTTTCTGATTTTTTTCGGCCGCGGGCGCAAATATCGCAAGCATGAGCGTATCAAATTTTAGGGGTCCTCGTGAAATTATATTTACATATTTCATAACTACCTCTATTACAGACATTTACAGAAGGAGGCAATCCCGTGGTTTTCCGACGGAGACGTGGAGTCTTGCCGTAAGGGCCTTACGGGGATGCAGCGGGGCCCTTACGGCATTGCAACGGGGCCACCGTTGCAATGCGACAACAGCCCCGTTGCAGGGCAAGGAGGGCCTTACGGCAAAGAAACGATAGCTTTTCTTGACAAAATTCAGCATCAGAAAACGGCGAAAATCTGCGCTCCTGAAAAGCCGTAAGGGCCTTACGGGACTGCCGGACACGCTTTATCATGCAAAAAACAGGGTCGGAACGAGCCGGAAAAGCATCAAAAAGGCCAGAAAACGGGCTAAAATGAAAAAAATGGCAGACAGAATTTTGTAAAATTAAAGAACCAAGAAAGTTCGTGTAATGGGAACGCAATGCAGAGCCGTCACATTGTGGCGTCTCAAACACAATATCCCAAATTTCCGGCTAATAGTTTATAATTCAGAATTCATAATCAGAAAACCGCCTACCGGCTTTTCACTATCACATAGATGATCACCGGTGCACCGAGCAGCGGCGTCACTGCGTTGAGGGGAATTATGCCCCCGTCGCCGGGAAGGACGCAGAGCACGTTGCACAGCAGGGCGACGACTGCGCCTGTCAGAATCGTGGCCGGCATGAGAATACGGTGGTCGTCGGTAGTCGTGAGCAGGCGCGCGACATGGGGAACGGCAAGGCCGATGAAGGCTACAGGACCGCAGAAGGCAGTGACGATGGCCGTGAGAACGCCAGTGATTATGAGCAGACCGTTCCGGACCATACATATATTGACACCAAGATTTTCGGCATAGCGGTCACCGAGCAGCAGGACATTGAGCGGTTTGACCATCAGCAGGGCGGCAATAAGCCCGCCGAGGACAATGGCTGAGAAAACGGGCATCTGCGACATCGTGACTCCTCCGAAATTGCCAAGTCCCCAGACAAGATAGGACTTGACGCCCTCGGCTGTGGCAAAAAAGTTGAGAAGCGAGACGGCTGAAGACGAAAGATAGCCTATCATAATGCCGATGATGAGCAACGTTGTGTTGTTGCGCACGACGGTGGAAAAGAAGAATATGACGGCCATCACGACCATGGCACCGGCGAAAGCGGCGACAAAAATTGCGGCGAAGCCCGTCAGCGAGAATGCTCCGGGCGGGACGCTGCCGCCGAGAAAGAGTATGACAAGCGCAACGCCAAGCCCCGCCCCGCTGCTGATACCGAACACGGATGGGTCGGCCAGCGGATTGCGGAAAGCCGTCTGGAGCATCAGGCCGCTCACGGCAAGCGCCCCGCCGGACAGCATTGCGGTGATGGCCTGCGGCAGACGTGAGCCGACAACGATAAACCGCCAGCTCTCCCGGACTTCCCCCGTGCCGAAGAGGACACTGAAAACATCATGAAGAGGAATCCGGACAGCCCCTACGCATAGGTTGACAGCAAAAAGCGATGCCGCCAGCAGGACCGCCGTCAGACAGTAGACCGAACCTTTATTCATTCTCTGATAGGATTTTTTTATTTAGTAAAAGACATCAAAAGTCCCATTCTTTACAGAAGCAGCATGCAGCCGCCATCCCACGGGAAGAGAGACTACATCACGTACACGTTCCTCCCCCCTACTCTTTCACTTTCCGGAAATATCTCATTTCGCCCGGTACCGGTATCTCCGGATGGGATATACGGATGAGATCGCCCAGCAGATAGTCCGGGCGGAATGGCGTCTCCTCAAAAAACAGCGACGTCTCGACATTGCATCCGTAGCAACGGCGCTCGCGGAACGGACGCATACGGCCGTAACCGTGATATTCCGAATAAAGCTCTGCGTATGTCATAGGCCGCCGGCAGCTGTGACGGAATAGCCAGATGTCGGCATCACCACATTCGTTGAGCACAGTCTCGAAAGGCAGGGCAAGGCTTCCGCTGTGGGTATCGTCGGAAAAAGCATAGCTGAAACCGGCCTCCGCCAACATCGTCCCGAACGTGCTCTGACCGCCCGGCATATACCATACCGACCCTGCCATCTTGTCGACAAGGACCGTGCGGCACGTTGACGAGAGCATAACCTTGTTCCGTAGCGACTGATAGCTGCTGTCGACAACGGCAAACAGGGAATCGGCCGTGGCCTCAGCACCAAAGAGCATACCGAAGAAACGCATCCATTCTGCCCGTCCGAGAGCAGAGGTTTCCATGTAGTCAGGACATTCCACGAGCGGTATGCCCGTCTCCTCCAGCTTTCCGTAGCCTCCGCTGTTCTCGAACGGCGACACCAGAACGGCGTCCGGACGTATGTCGATCAGTTTTTCGATGTCTGGATTCAGCGAGCTTCCGACATCGGCAATCCGCCCGGCTCGACACTCACGGCGTATGTAAGGCAGCTTGACATACGCCATATCGGCCATGCCGGCGATGGACTTCTGACGCCGGAGGTCTATGGCGAGGGCGGCATGGACTGTCGAAAAGGGAACGGCACGGCGCAACGGCGTGCGGACAACGGTACCCTCGGGCAGCCCGTCAACCTCTCCGGCACTGCTGGGAACGAGCACGTAGGTGTGGAGCGTGCGGCCCTTATTCCACGGGTCGGCCATGCGCACGACCGTAAAGCCGTCATAACGCACCGCCTCTATCAGCCGCGCGTAGCGGAACACGACGGTGTCGCCCTCTCCAAACGCAGCCGTCTGTCTTCCGTTCCCGCAAGACAGGAACAGAAGACAGACGGCGAATATATAAACGATTTGTCTCATATCACTTTACGAAAACCTTGCGCACCGTTCCGTCGGACATGCGGACAATGTTCACTCCGCGGCGCGGAGCAGTCATCCGGCGGCCATCCAGCGAATAGCGTGCGGCAGGCATAGCCTCAGATGCAACAGCCGCGCGGCTGCAGATACCGGCCGTCTCATCCTTTTCTCCGTTGAGATTGTCCATGCAGAAATAGCCCGGCGTAGTCATGCCCCAGTCATTGTTGTGACTGCTCGTCACGGCGAAAGACAGTTCCTTCACCTTTCCGAGCGGGGTGAGATCAACCCACTGCCAGTAGTCTATATAATAATGCGAAGCCTCATCGGCCGCACGGTAGTCGGCGAGATAGACCTCAACGTCGGATGTAGTACCGTCGGCGTGGCGGCCTGTGACGGTGAGCTTGCACCAGTCGCCCGCCACAAACTTGTCCGTCATGCCGTCACCGTTCAGATAGGCGTTGACATTGGCGGCGGCATTGGCCACATAGAAGCCGCTGACAACATCACCTTCCGGCTTGTTCATCACCTCTGCGGTCTCGCCGTAAGAAAACACTACGGCATAATTGGCTGAATTATCATAGCCGTGACCAACCGAACTGTGATACTGATCGTCGTAACTGTTGAACACAACCGATGTCTGATTGGACACGGCAAAGCCGGACCAGGAACCCCATGTGGCGTTATATGTATTGTTGAAACGGAACGAACCGCTCACGAATGAGTTCCTATAGACCGTCGTGCCATAGTCGCCGGCATCCTCTGTGCCCTTCATGTCGGAGCCGTTCCAGTAGCTTTCCTCTCCGAGGGAAATCTCCTCGAACGTCGCTGTACGTGTCTCCGAAGCTATGATAGCGGCGATTGATTTTTCCGGATGGAGGTCTTCTGCGCCCGAAACCTCCGTAGATGTCTCACCTACCCAGCCGCACTTCTGGTTCATACCGTTGTAGACGCGAACGAAATCAACGAAATCGAGGTCTACCGGACGGCGTTCGCCGTCTACTGCCCAGCTGATGTCAAAACTGCAACCGGGAATATCGGTATTAGCCACGTTGTCTACATAACCATACCTGAAACTGTTCAGAACCCAGTTGGGCCGCTCTTCCGTTCCCGTGTTATGGCAGTTTGAAGGCAGGAGCGTACCGGTGAATGTCAGCGGGCTGTCCATCCACTGCGGGAAATATTCCTGGGCGTGGAACGAATTGCGGTCAACCGTTCCGCTCTGACCGCGGCTGTCTGTCCACGGAATGTTGTTCATCGGGTCTGGAGTATACGTTATGGAATAGCCGTAGACAACTTTTCCTACGCTGTCCACATCCACACTTCCTGCCAGTTCGTACCACTCGTCGTCCGGCAGACCGTTTCCGTTGACATCCTTAGAGACCATGACCACACCCGGCTCTGCTCCGCCCTTGGTGGCGTTGCCCTTTATGTAGAAATCTGACTCTCCCGGGATATTTGCAATACTGTGGTCAAAATGGAACGTAACGTATCCGCCGTATGCTCCGAGGGTAATCATGCCGGAATTATTTTCAGCCAATGCGGCGGTGCATTTGGCCACCATTGCGGCGGCATCGTCACCCTCTTCATATTTCGGAATGACGTTGACAAACTGTCCCGGAGCCGGAACATACTCATCCACGGCAAGAATATACTTGCTGTAGGATTCACTGTCGGTCATCTTTTGGCCGGACACTGCCGCAGACACAGCAAATGCGGCAGACAACAAAAGTAAATGTTTTCTCATAAATAAACTTTTCAGAAAAAAATATCTGTACCTTGAACCTTCACAATCTGTTCCACGAGATTACCAAGAAGGACGTGCAATGGCAGGTCTTCTGACTTTCCGCCCAGACAGAATGTCTTCCCGGCCAAACGGCCAGTGACACGTTATTCTGCCCATGAAAGGCGGTTCACAGCAGCGGGCCTGTCGGGGATTTCCACCCCGTTCCCTTTTAATCACTCAACGGTGAACCATATTTGCGTGTGCAAAGATACACATTTTTCACTTAAAAAGCGTCATAATGATAATATTCTTATTATTCTGTCGGCCGTCCGTCCGTCCCATCTGTCCGGCAGACCGCATTTCTTCCAGCGGCCTCCTACCATATCGCCGACGGTCTCGCCGAGCCTCGCGGCATCCTCGCCGACGAGCACATTCGAGCCGACGGAAACCGTCTCGGCATGTTCCGTATAGCTGTTGAGCGTTATGCAGGGCACTCCGTTGAACGTCGCTTCCTCCGCCACATTTCCCGAATCCGTGACCACACCGCAGGCATGGGCGGCCAGCCAGCCGAATTCAAGATAAGACAGCGGTCCGGACAGATGGAATCCGCCGGCGCCTTCCGGCAGCAGCTCTTCGACAACCCGTCGGGCCTCACCGCGCAACGGAGCCACCACGGGAACATCACCGGCGGCCGCAAGCATAGCCTCAAGCATCCGGCGCAGATTCTCACGGTCGGCCATCAGGGCGCGGCGGTTGAGCGTGAAGACGATATATCGGCCCTCCGTCAATCCTATTTCATCGACAATGGCCGGACGGCAAAGCCTTTCGTGATTGAAACGGAGCGTGTCCATCAGAATATTGCCGACCATATAGACCTGAGAGAGATCCGCTCCCTCGCGCGAGACGACCGTGCATGCTCCCGAACCGGCCGTGAAAAGCAGGTCGCTCAGGCCGTCGATGACAAGCCGGTTGATTTCCTTGGGCATGGTTATGTCAAACGAACGTGTGCCGGCCACGAGGTGGGCCAGTTTCACACCGCGCTTCTTCGTAACGATGGCCACGGCCATTGTTGACGCGAGGTCGTCCACAACGATGACGACATCCGTTGCGTGGGTGTCGAGATATGCCTCAAACTCACCCATCACACGTCCCGTAAGCTCGTTGAGACTGACGCAGTCGACACCGAGACAGACGTCAGGACGGTCTATCCTCAGGTCGTCAAAAAGCGACTGTTCCAGCGTAGGGTCGTCCGCCCTGCCTGTATAGACAAGACTGCAACTCATTTCCAAACCTTCTCCGCGGGCCTTGGCAATGGCCCGCACGATGGGGGCGACCTTGATGAAATTGGGGCGTGCACCCGCCACGATACAAATATTGCTTACCGGTTTCATATTATCCATGTTCTTTCACCTTTTATTTCTATGCGACATAATAAGCAGCTGTTTTCTGCAAATCACGCCAACTTTGCCCCAAAAGTACGAAAAATCAATGGAACAAACGAATGTTTCCTGATATATAAGCAACAAAAGCTTCCAAAGACCGGAAACCTTGAAACCTTACAACACAATCAAAAGTGACAACACATCCCTTCTTCAATCTACATAACCAACAAAAAACGAGGGAAAATATCATAATTCATGGTCATAAAGAAATGGCTTTTTCCTTTAAAACCGATAACTTTGCAAACACCGGTTGGTCCAGCGGAATCAGTGCCGGAACTTATCTCAGACAATCATACAAACCTATTTTGTTTTTCATCATGAAACATCTGTTAATAACAGTCACACTGATGCTCTCCTGCATCACTTCTGTGGCACGTCAGCCGATGACAGCCGCACACGCATCGGCTAAAAAAGCCACTGACGTCAGCAAACCCTCATCCGAAGGTCGCAGCCCTTATCTGCTGTGGTTCGACCGCCCGGCCGACTATTGGGAAGAGGCCTTGCCCATCGGCAACGGTCGTGTGGCGGCCATGATATTCGGAGGCACGGAAAGTTCACGCTATCAGCTCAACGAAGAGACTGTTTCGGCCGGACAACCGTATTCAAATTACAATCCGAAGGGACTGAAAGCCCTGCCCGAGATGCGTCGTCTGATTTTCGAGGGACGGAGTGACGAGGCCGAACGCATCGGCGAGGAGTGTATCATCTCTCCAGTCGGCAGGGAAATGCCTTATCAGACCGTTGGCAGTCTCAACATCACATATTCCGGCCGCAACGGCAGCGTCACCGACTATCGCCGCGAACTGGACATCGACCGTGCCATCGCCACGACAAGCTATAAAGTCGGCGGTGTGGAATATCGTGAGGAAGCCTTTGCCTCGCTGACTGACGGTCTCATCCGCATACGCATCACGTCGTCGAAACCGCGTTCCATCAACTGCCGGCTGACATACTCGACACCTATGCCGTCGCCAGAGGTCAAGACCATCGGACGTGACATGCTGCGACTTGAAGGTACGACCGAAGGCAAACCGAAAGTCGAGGGGCGTGTCCGCTACTGCGCCGACATGAAAGTGGCCCAGCGCGGCGGAAGCGTAGCTCCGGCCGACACGGCTATCACGGTCACGGGGGCATCGGAAGTGACCGTCTATATAGCCATGGCAACCAATTTCACTAATTACAAGGAGCTGACCGCCGACCCTTACAGCCGCAATGCCACGGCACTGAAAGCCGCAGCCACGCGCTACGACAAGGCCCGCAGTGGCCACATTGCCCGCTACCGGAGCCAATATGGCCGCGTGAGCCTCAACCTCGGTGAGAACGCCCAGACACAAAAGCCCATCGACCGCCGCATACGCGAATACGCCGAAGGCGCCGACCCTCATCTTGAAGCTCTCTACTTCCAGTTCGGCCGCTATCTGCTGATATCTTGCTCGCAGCCCGGATGTCAGGCCGCCAATCTTCAGGGCAAATGGAACGACAAGACGTCGCCGGCCTGGTCGTGCAACTATACAACCAACATCAACACCGAAATGAACTACTGGCCTGCCGAGGTGACCAATCTCAGCGAACTTCACGAGCCGCTGCTGCGGATGGTCAGCGAACTGAGCCAGAGCGGCGCCGAAACCGCATCGCGGATGTATGGCTGCCGCGGATGGGTGTGCCATCACAACAGTGACCTGTGGCGCATCACCGGCGCCCTCGACTACGCCTACTGCGGCATCTGGCCATCAGGCGGTGCATGGCTCAGCCAGCATCTGTGGATGCACTATCTCTACACCGGCGACCGCAAGTTTCTCGAACAGGCCTACCCCGTAATGCGCGGTGCGGCCGAGTTCTTCGTCGACTTCCTCGTCGAGGACCCGCGCACGGGCTATCTCGTCGTCACACCGTCAAACTCACCCGAAAACCGTCCGCGCTCCGTCAAGAACATGCCGAAAGCGAACCTCTATGCCGGCATAACGATGGACAACCAGCTCGTCACCGATCTCTTCTCCAATGTCATAGAAGCTGCCCGAACGCTATCCCGCGACAGCGCTTTCGCCGACACACTGGCCCATCTGCGCCGCCGTCTGCCGCCGATGCAGGTAGGACGCTACGGTCAGCTGCAGGAGTGGTTTGAAGACTGGGACACGCCCACCGACCACCACCGCCACATCTCCCATCTTTGGGGACTCTATCCCGGTCAGCAGATTTCGCCCTACCGCACGCCAGTGCTCTTCGAGGCCGCCCGCAACACGCTCATCCAGCGTGGCGACCCTTCTACAGGCTGGTCAATGGGATGGAAGGTGTGCTTCTGGGCGCGCATGCTCGACGGCGACCATGCCTACCGGCTGATAAAAAACCAGCTGACCTACGTCACTCCTGAGAACCAAAAGGGGCAGGGCGGCGGCACCTATCCCAATCTTTTCGACGCCCATCCGCCGTTCCAGATTGACGGCAACTTCGGTTGCACCACGGGCATCGCCGAGATGCTTATCCAGAGCCATGACGGTGCGCTCCACCTCCTGCCCGCCCTGCCTTCGGAGTGGCGCGACGGTGAGGTCGGCGGACTCTGCGCGCGTGGCGGATTCGTCGTTGAAAATATGGTCTGGCGTGACGGCCTGCTCGCCTCTGCCACAATCCGCAGCACCATCGGCGGCCGCCTCCGCCTGCGAACATACACTCCGCTCAATCTTCCGGCTAAATCAAAAGGCGACAACCCCAATCCGTTCTACGCCCAACAGCCAACGCTACGCCCCATGATCAGCGAACAGGCACGCATCACCACCCAGCTGCTGCGCGAAATCTATGAATATGACGTCGAGACAACAGCCGGACAGACAATAACCGTAGAGGTCAAAGGAAACTGAAATATGAACATTATGAAGGAAACTGAAATATGAACATTATGAAGGAAACTGAAATATGAACAAAATAAGGAAATATCTGTCTATGGCTGCCGTGCTCATTGCCGGTCTGCCAGTCACCTCCGGCGCACAGACGCCATACAAGGACGGTTTTCTCAACCCCACTGACGAAAACCGCCCACTAATCATCTGGCAATGGATGGACGGACTCGTAACGAAGGAGGGCATAACCAAAGACCTTGAAGAGTTCAAGGCCGCAGGACTGGCCGGAGTTCAGAACTTCCAGATTGGCGGTGAAATGCAGAGCCTTATAGGCGACCCGACATGCGCCATAGGCAGCGAGAAGTGGAAGACGATGATGCGTTGGGCTATGGAGGAGTGCAGGCGCTTGGGGCTGAGTTTCGGCACGCACAACTGTCCGGGATGGTCGTCGAGCGCATACGGAAATGTCACACCGGAATATTCAATGCAGAAGCTCGTGTTCTCCGAAATACGACTGAAGGCTGAGGATATTCTAAATATAAAGAAAGGAAAAACGGTCCGGCTCCCACGCCCCGATGTTGACCCGAAATATGACTATTATGAGGACATCGCCGTGCTGGCCATGCCCGCCGATTCTACCGTCGGCAAGGACGACATCGTCAACCTGACTCAATATATGACGGCAGACGGAGTCCTGACCGTTCCGCGACAGATAGCAGAGGCATTGAAGACCCGTCCCGCGGTGCTGCGCTTCGGCCACACGACCAACGGAAAGACCAACCACTCGCAGGCACCGGTATCGGGGCAGGGACTGGAATGTGACAAGATGCGCCGCGAAGCCGTGAAACACTTTTGGGACGGCTATCCGCAGATGCTCATTGACTTGGCCGGAGACTTGGCCGGCAAGACGTTCAACCGCATCGAGATTGACAGCTACGAGGCGGGCGGACAGGACTGGAGCGTAGTTCTGCCCGACGAGTTCCGTTCGCGCAAAGGCTACAGTCTCATTCCGTATCTGCCCTCTATCGCCGGGCGCGCCGTAATCGGGAGCAAAGAAGAGGATTCACGGTTCAAAAAGGATTTCACCGACGTGTTGACGTCGCTCTTCGCCGAAAACTACTACGGCTACATGGCCGAACTGGCCGAACGCACGCCGGGAATGAAACTGCTCATCGAGCCTTACGGCACTGGCGGACAGAAGCCGTTCCGCGTGCTCGACATCTATAAGATTCTGAAAGAGTCGCCAAACGCCATCGTTGCCACCGAATTCTGGGTTAAACCCAACTGGGGATGGAAGGACATGGCCGGCCATGAGAAAGTGATGCGCAACACCCAGCGCCGTATGCTTGTGGCCGAAGCCTTCACGTGCTGGCCGCTCCATGCATGGCAGGACGGTCCGCAGTCGCTCAAACCGATATGCGACCGGGCTTTCTGTACCGGTGTCAACCGGATGATGCTCCACGCCGGTGCGGCCAATCCATGGCCAAACGTCGAGCCCGGAATGTCATTTGGAATATGGGGTACACATTTTGTGCCCGGGCAGACATGGTGGAAGGCGGGCGGCGCACGCGCGCTGTTCGACTACATGGCACGCTGCCAGTCGCTGTTGCAACGCGGTGTGCCGGCCAAGGACCAGCTCCGTCTGACAAACCGCTTCAAAACCTACCGCCGCACTGACGGAGCCAACGACATCATCTTCCTCTGCAACCCGACGGAACATACAGTCGCCGACACTCTCCGCTTGGCCGCCTTCGCCGGAGACCGCAGCGTGGAATTGTGGGACCCCTACTCCGTCACGATGGCCGCACAGCAACAGAAAGACAACATCGTCGTCACAATAGAGCCGAACGGCTCGCGCTTCCTCGTCATCTGCGGACCGCAACCCATGACGCCTACTGCCGATATATCACAAAACGCCGATAGGTATGCCGCCAACGCCAATCCGCCAGAAAACGTCCTGCTCACACAACGCAACGACACGACCGCCGCATCCGTGAATATCAGCAATGGCTGGACTATCTCTTTCCCGACATCGCCCGACGGTCCTACTGCCGTCATGACCGATACGCTCTTCGATTGGACAACATCACCGACGGACGACATCCGCTATTTCTCCGGCACGGCCACCTACACCCGCACCGTGACGCTGAAGAAGAAGCTGCAGAACGGACGGCGCGCCGTGCTCAGCCTTGGAGACGTAAAGAACATGGCGGCGGTGCGCGTCAACGGAAAGACATTCCCCGTTATGTGGAAAGCTCCGTTCCTGCTTGACGTAACGTCGGCTCTGCAGAAGGGCGTCAATACAATAGAGATAGACGTGACCAATCTGTGGCCCAACCGCATGATAGGAGACGAGCATGAGCCGGACGACATCGAATGGTCTGAGCCTTTACAATATACCTACGCACCGGGGGCACCAGTTGCCGGACGCTTCATGAAATCCATACCCGACTGGCTGCGCGACGGGACACCGCGCCCATCGAAAGGCCGCAAGACCGTGGGATGCTTCAAGTTCTTCACAGCCGACTCGCCATTGCTTCCGTCGGGACTGACGGGCCCCGTCGAGCTGATATTCGAATAAACATCACCAATTAACTATATAAAATATAAATGTGCAAGACTATTCGTACCGTGACTGCCGTCACTGCCTTATTGATTGTCTTGACGACAGTCAAGGCACAGGAGTATCAAGTGAAAGTAAGCGAGGAGCAGGAACCGATGGAGAACGGCGTGTTTGAACCGACGTGGGAGTCGCTGCGCCAATATGAAACGCCGGAATGGTTCCGAAACGCCAAATTCGGCATCTGGGCCCATTGGGGACCGCAGTGCGTGGAAGGCTCAGGCGACTGGATGGCCCGCGAGATGTATATGGAAGGAACTGGCAAGTATAACCACCATCTCAAACACTACGGCCACCCGTCGGAATTCGGCTTCAAGGACGTGCTACCACTGTTCAAAGCGGAGAAGTGGGAACCGGAAAAGCTCGTGCAGTTCTACAAGGAGATTGGCGCCGAATACTTCTTCGTGCTCGGCAATCATCACGACAACTTCGACCTCTGGGACAGCCCGTATCAGGAATGGAACTCCATGAATATCGGGCCACGGCGTGACATCCTCGCTGAATGGGCTGCGGCAACGAAAAAGGCCGGGCTGCCTTTCGGTATATCGTTCCATGCCGACCACGCCTGGATGTGGTATGAACCGGCACGTCGTTTCGACCTGAAGGGAGAGAAACGCGGTGTGAAATATGACGGATGGCTGACAAAGGAGGACGGCTACCGCCCAAACGCCGACGGAACGGAGAAATGGTGGAAGGGGCTTGACCCGCAGAAACTCTACGCACAGAACCACGACATGAGCGACAAGATGTGGGACAACAAGGGAATACACAGCCAGTGGGGATGGGGCAACGGTGCGGTGATACCGACAGAGGAATATATCACTAACTTCTATAACCGCACGCTCGACGCCATCAACCGTTATTCACCCGACCTTATCTACTTCGACGTCACCGTCCTGCCATTCTACCCAGTGAGCGACGCGGGAATGAAGATTACGACCCACATGTACAACCGCCATCTGAAGACGAAGACCGCAACAAGAGTCAGGAACGGAGGCAATCCCGACCCGGGAGTTGTGTTCGGCAAGATTCTCACTGACGAACAGAAGGAGGCTCTTGTCTGGGATGTGGAACGCGGAGCGCCTAACAGGATTATGGAACGGCCTTGGCAGTGCTGCAACTGTCTCGGCGACTGGCACTATAACACTTCGACGTACGAACGTAACCGATATAAATCGGCCGCAACAGTGGTGAAACTGCTTGTTGACATCGTGAGCAAAAACGGCAACATGCTACTCAACGTGCCGCTCAAGGCCGACGGTACGTTCGACGAGAAGGAAGAGGCCATACTCCGTGAGTTCGGTGCGTGGATGAAAGTAAACAAGGAGAGCATTGTCGGCACCCGGCCATGGCGTGTCTTCGGTGAGGGCCCCATCGCTGACAGCGACATCGCCATCAAAGCTCAGGGATTCAACGACGGCCAATATACCAAAGCCGGAGCCGACGAAATCCGCTTCACGGCCAAGGGCAACGTCATCTACGCCACAGCCCTCGCATGGCCCGACAACATGACGATAAACATCCGGAACCTTGCCGACGAGAAAATCAAATCAATAGAACTGCTCGGCTACGGCAAGGTAAAGTTCTCACAGGCCGACGGCAAGCTTACCGTCACCCTGCCGGAAAAGGTCAACACTATTGCTCCAGTGCTGAAGATAAGATAACAGAAAACATACGATTGCACGGGAACGTGTTGTTCAATCCATTCGCATAGTTGCCAGTAGGCTTCTGTTCTAAGCATAAAAACGAAATGTTCGTACAGGAAAGCACGAACATTTCGTTTTTATGCTTAGAACAGAACGTTCCTTCAATCAAAGACCTTTCTACTCGTTATGTCATGAATTGTATGCCGTTTCACCGTGCTCGTAGATATCAAGTCCCTCTTCCTCTATACGCGGGGAGACGCGCAGACCGTATATAAGATCGATGCCCTTGAATATCACGAAACCACAAGTTATAGCCCACATACCGACAACAATGGCGCCAAACATCTGGGCAACAAAAAAATTGAAACCGTGACCGTATAACAGTCCGCTGTCGGTGGCGAAGAGACCGGTGCAGACCGTTCCCGTAAATCCGCAGACACCGTGGACAGACGATGCGCCGACTGGGTCGTCAATGTGAAGCACGTGGTCGATAAACTCGACTGACAGAGGCATCAGCAGACCACAGATCAGACCGATGCAAGCAGCTCCGCCGATGCTGACGAGGTCACATCCGGCCGTTATGCCGACCAAACCGGCAAGAATTCCATTGAGCGTTAGCGACAAAGAAGGCTTTCCGTATCGCACCCATGAGAAGAAGAGCGTGCCCAGACCGCCGGTACAAGCGGCCATGTTGGTTGTCGCGAAGGTATGGGAAATGGCCACGCGGTTATCTTCGCCGAAGGCGGCAAGCTGCGAACCGGGATTGAATCCGAACCATCCGAACCACAGGATGAATACGCCAAGGGCGGCAAAAGTGAGGCTATGGCCGGGTATGGCGCGGCTCTTGCCGTCACGTCCGTACTTTCCGAGACGCGGACCGAGCACCATCGCACCAACCAGTGCGAGCCATCCGCCGCAGGAGTGAACAACCGTTGAACCTGCGAAATCATGGAACGTACATCCGAAAACGTCCATCATGAAACTGCCTTCCTCACCGTTCATGAGCCAGCCGCCGCCCCATGTCCAGTGACCTTCTATCGGATAGACAATAAGGGAGATGAGTAACGAATAGACTATATACATCGGGAACTTCGTGCGCTCAGCCGTGGCTCCCGATACGATGGTTGCCGCCGTGGCACAGAAGACGGTCTGGAACATCAGAAATCCCTCGACGGGAAGACCGGCCGGAGCTGTCATAAAGTCGAGACTGCCCCACTCCGGCATACCCATGAAGCCTTCGCCGCCAGATCCCCACATCACTCCGAAACCTATCAGCCAGAAGCAGACAGAACCAAGGGTGAAGTCAACGAAATTCTTGAACAAGATGTTGGCCGTGTTCTTCGTGCGTGAGAAACCTGCCTCGCAGAGCGCAAAGCCGGGCTGCATGAAGAAGACAAGCATGGCTGCGAGCAGCATCCACATGGTGTTTATGGATATTTCAGTCTCCCGGACAAGTTTTTCGACGGTAGTATCGGCGGCAAATGATGCCATAGGCATGGCCAGCGCGAAGGCTGCCAACGCCACCTTATATATACAGATATTTTTCATATTGATTATCGTTTGTGTTGGTGATAATTATTTCTCCTGTTCTGCGTTGTAGAGGGAGATGTCTCCACGCTCTCCGGTACGGATGCGCACGGCGTCCTCAACGGGAATGACGAAGATGCGGCCGTCACCTATCTCACCAGTACGGGCGGCGGCGACGATGGCCCCGATGGTCTTTTCGACATTCAGATTTCTCACTACGACGCTGATCAGCACGCGCTCGATGCAGCTTGTGTCATACTTCACTCCGCGGTAGATGCGCGCCTGACGCATTTTCCCGACGCCGCGCACGTCATAATAGGAGAACCACTCGATGTCGATGTCGAGCAGCGCGTCCTTCACTTCCTCGAACTTTGTCTTGCGAATAATCGCCTCAATCTTTTTCATATCTCATTTGTGTTTGTTGTTGTTCTCTATATTCCGGACGGATTATCAGACCGCCGGGCGATAAATGTCCGGTCAGAGTGACAGGCCGAACGTCATATACATCTTTCCGCTGCAGGGATTGGCCGTCACGGAAGCGAACAGCGGCAGGGAGAACGCTTCGGTCACTTTCACGTCTTTCTTCACTCCGACGGTGACGTTGGTGACGGCAAATCCGCCGACCGGCTCACCGGCGCTGTCCGTATATGTTGCCGCCGACTTGAACGGCACGCAGCCCGCCGCCGCTGTCCACGACAGTCCGCCGAGCCGGAACGGAGCCGCTATCTCCAGATAGGAGGAATAGGCGCGATGGCCGTCGGGGCGGTAGTCGCTGCCGGCAAAATTGGTGAACCAGTTCAGGGAGAATACGCTGAAATCATAGCCGACGTTGGCTTCAAAGACGTGGGCCGTCTCGTGGGAGCCGTAAAGGAAATAGCGGTCGCGCCGCTCGGCTCCCGAGAACCAATAGTCCGTCACACCCAGCGTCAGGCCGCCTGTCGTGTAAGACAGCGTCAGGTCGAGTTCTTTTGTGTCGTTGGCGTCGGCAATGCCGTAGGAGCCCCATGCTCCCAATGTGATGCCTTCATAGGAAACGGACACTGAGGGCTGTATGGCCGCGCTGCCGAGATTCTGGCCACGCCAGACATAACCGCTCACAACATCCGCCCCTACTGAAGCATCAAACTTGTTGTCCTGTGCACCGGCTGCCATCGGGATGGCAACCGCAGCCATAAAGGCTGCTCTTTTTACTAATCCGTTCATAATACCTACTTGTGTTTGTGTTATATTTCAATATCATTATTACTCCAGAGTGTCATTGTGTCGTACGATTCGCAATCACTTTGTAATCACAATGCAAAGTTACGTGATATTTTGCATTACCGGACAAATGCCACAATGTTTTTATTTAAGGCCCGCCCTGATGTATCAATGTAACGGTTTTGCTATAATGCAAACAACCAATATGTAACCAAAACAAACATTTTAGTTATCAAATTGTAATACAACAACGTTTTCTAAAAAACAGAACATGCGCCAATAACATAATGAAAGGCCGACTTCACAGCCGGCCTTTCACATAAAAACTAAACAAATACTTTATGAATTATTATCTTTCAGCAAACTGAAGGCTGCCTTTGAGCTCCTCCACCCAAGCGCCGATGCGGTCGCCCGTGAGGTCGGATTCATTGACATCGTCGAGCGGAAGGCCGACAAAACGACCGTCCACAACGGCCTCACTGTCGCTGAAAGAATAGCCGTCAGTGGCCACGGAGCCTACAAAGCGGGCCCCGCTGTCCTTCAGGCCGTCATAGAGTTTTCCGATAGCGCTGACAAACGTGTCGCCATACGACTCGCAGTCACCGCAGCCGAAGAGGGCAATGGTCTTGCCGGAAAGGTCGCATGACCGCATGAGACTGAGTCCGTCGTACCAATCGTCCTGCAAATCGCCAGCGCCCCAAGTGGATGTGCCGAGCACAAGAGTGTCGTATCCGCCGACCACTCCTGCGTCGAGAGTCTGCACGTCGACAGCCTCAACACCAAGCCGGCCTGCAATATCCTCGGCTATTGCCTGACAAGTGCCGGTGGTCGAACCATAGATTACAATAGTTTTATTCATCCTTTATCTTATCTTCAATGTTAATCGTCTGATTTACAAGTGCAAAGATAACGGTAAAAAACGAACCGCACAATACCTAATAATGGGGTTTTATCCAATCACAAATACGACCGAATAATATAATTGGATTAGCAGGATGTAGAGAAAGAACAGCGGTGAGGCCATGGCTATACCGCAAAATAATGAACGATAGACATCTGTGACGGTACGAAAAAGTCCGGAAACAATGCCGTAGACGACCGAAATGAAACATGCCCCGAATGAAAGAACCGGAATAAGCGAGGCACTGAAGGGTGACGGAAACAGCGCGCCGGTTGCACTCAGTAGCACAGCGTGAGGCATGAGAATCAGCCACGCCAAAACGGCAGAATAGCAAACCGAAAGACATATAACAAACCCAAGAGCTATGCGCTCGCGGTACTGCAACACGGAATGACGACGGAAAATCTTCAATATGCCACTGGTACGGACACATCCCCAGGCCACCGAGAGCAACAGAAGGCCAGCCAAAGGACGTCCGGCAAGCATGTCGGTGAAACGCCCGAGCATCCAGCGCACGCCCTCACCGCCCAACAAACTGCGCACGCCACTCTCGGGCAGCAGTACGCTGAGCATCCATGAAGCCGGAAGGAGGCACAACTGGAGGACGGCAAGCGACAGGGCCAGGACGGCAAACGGCTTATTCTTCATCGGGACGGAGATTGTCAATGTCGAGAATACGCAGCTCCAAGGCCCTCACGACGAGCCTCGTGGCGTTGATGCCCATACCTCCGTTGCCGTCGGGAAAGAGTTTCTGGACGAGTTCATTCTGCCGTTTTTCAAGGCTCTTGACGCCAAACGGCATGCCGCGCAGATTGGTTATCTGCTCCTTTGTATAGCCGAGGGCAAGATGGCGGAGAAAGCGTTCGTCGTATTCGTCAATCTCATAGTTGACGAAAGCCTCCTGGGAGGCTATACGACTGCCGACTATCTGGCGGAAACGGTCAACTATTTTCTGGAGTATCGGCTGGTTGAAGACCATACGCTTTCCTTCCATCACACTCCTCACGTCACTTCTGGTGAGAAGTTCGCCGCTTTTGAGAATAATCCCGTCGGCACCTGCGTCCAACACGTCAACCCAAAGCTTTTCGTTCAGTGTCTCACCCGTGAAGATAAGAACCCTGACTGACGGGTGCACCTCCTTTGTCTGACGGCATATCTCAACGCCTATTGTCGTCGAACCACCAAGTCCGAGGTCCAGAAGAACAAGGTCGGGTTGCTGTTGCTTCATCAGTTTCCAATAGGCTGCTTCTGTGTCTGCCGTGCCTATTATCTCAGCCTCCGGAATGTCACTGCGTATGATACCTTCGGTGCCTTTCAGTTCCAAAGGCACGTCTTCCACTATTATTACTTTAAACTTTTCCATTTGCATTCATTTTATATTCAGGCCCGGTTCTGCCGCATCCGATACGATGAGCGGAAATCGGCTGCCCGTGGCAATGTTATCTTTATGTCATCGCCGTCAACACGTATGCCGCAGCCATAACGATGGGTAGCGTCAGAATGGTCACGCACAATCTGCCTGCAGAGCAGATACGGTATATTGTTGACGGACGGTATGAACGGATTCAAGCCGGCTTCCGAATCGGCAGACGGCCGTGACATGTGTATCGTGAAAAGCAGATAGCTGTCCGACAGCGGCTCAACCCGGATTTCGCCTGACGACCGACCGGAGGCGCGTCTGAGAAGTTCAAAAAGATATTCCAGAAGATTACGGTCGCCGGAAACACACAAGCCACATTCCTCACCGCCCGTAAGCCCGCCAACCGGGACGGCCGCAATGTGAAGACGGACACGGTCGGTCTGCTGCATGGCCTGCTCGGTGAGTATGGAATAGATGGCACGATAGTAGGTGGCAAGTTCTTCCATTGAGTTCAGGTCTGTATCGGCGGATTCCGCCAGTCTGGCTATCCGGCTGGGATAATACATCGTCTCATGCTTCAGCGTTGACAGACAATTATCAAGAATGGAATTGGTTATGTGAAGATTGCTTTCCTCATACTCCACACGGCGGCATTCGTCAGCAGCAAGTTCTATGCTGACAGACTGGCGACGATGAGCCGATACCGCCTCACGCAGAGCGCCAATGATGCTGTCGACGACAGCCTGAAGCCCTTCTGGATATTGCTCATGCGTAAGCGGTCCGATGCGGTTTAGCTTTTCCGAAGGCGTATCGTCACTAAGAAGAATATCGTTCAACATACGTATGCGCTCCACACAGAAACGGAAATACAGACGGTGACGGTAGTAGAGAAGATAGTATGCTGGCGGAATGACAACCAGCAAGAGAACAAGGAGAATGACAGAAATGGTCTTGTCGGTCTGCGACTGCTGCATAACCCGGCAGTATTCGGCCAAAGTATTGTCGGCGGAAAGTTCCTTGAAAAGCTGCGTATAAACCTTATTGTTATATGTATAGAGTTGCCAGCGATGGAGGGCAAGTGCCGCAACGGCACTCTCATTGCGCATGTCGAGGATTATATTGTAGTGAGTAGGCAGACTGTCGCGGAACCAAGAAATCTCCGGCGGCGGTGTTGCCATGTCTCCCACGGCTGTCATCAGTTGTTTTCCCCCGGGATGGAGACTGAGATAATGGAGATTGAGATATTTCCGGCAGGAATCGGCGAAAACGAGAGTACGTTCGTATGTTCCTGCTATATTGGAAAAATAGGCACTGTCGGCGTATGCCTTGGCCTGCGGAAGATTTCCTTTGGCCGGAGCGGCGGAAACATTTGTGGCTCCAACAGCAACAACAAGAAAGAGCAACGAGCGCACTACGGCCTGCGGAAGACGGAAAAAGAAGCGGCTGCCAACACCCTTGCGGCTCTCGGCTGACAACAGGCAGACTGAGAATATACGGCTCATCTTGCGGTAACGATCAATGATTCCGCGACAGTTCATAAGCCCGAAACCATGACCATCGTATATCTTATGTTCGAAAATACGGGCCAGTTCGTCTTCGGCAAGACCGCAACCGGTGTCCTCCACCGACACTTCCACATAGCCATCTGCCTTACGGGCACTCACGGTAACGCGTCCGCCGGAAGGTGTGAACTTGCGGGCGTTGTCGGCGAGTGTGTTTATCATGAAGAGGGTCAGGACGCGGTCAGCCTTGACAGTGGCATCGGTAGAGCATACGTCCAGCTCAACACCGTTCATGCGAAAGCCTGGCTTGCCCTTGGCAACGATGTCGAAGAGCGGCTGAAGGGCGAAACTCTCGATGTGGAGATCGATGCGTCCCTGTCTCATCTGAATCCAATGGGTGAGGATGTCGTTCAGTTCGTTTATCTTGCCGGCCAGTTCGGAGATATAGGCATAACGTTCCGAACGCACGGCCGCTGTTTCGTTGCGCGACGAAAGCATCGCGACTTCATTGATTATACGGTCTATCAGCGGGACAACGCTGCAGGCCAGCGACACTTTCGCACGGTTCTCCATACTCCGGCGCTCACCCTGACGTATGCGCCCCATACTGAGAGCATACGCCTCGTTGATTTCCTCCACACGTTCGGCCACAGCTTCCGAACGCCGTCTGTCAGCCTCCTGCCATTCTCTCAGAGGCCGGAGAAGTTCGTCCATGGAATCGCCCGTCCGCTGCCGGCGGTTGAGATAACAAAAAAGAAAGAGCACGGCCACGAGCACGATGATGGCCACGAGCACAGCCGCAATCATGACATTGAGCTGGGACGAGGCTTTTTCCAACATTCCGGCGCGCGACTCCAGATAACGGTCCTGACGCGTCTGTTCCTGCAGGTCGATGTAGATATTGCGGTTGTAGTCGCTCGACGGCTTGTCGTCAAGAGCCGAAAATACCACGCTGAGCTGCTCGCGTATGCTGGCGACGAGGTCCGGAGCCTGAACGATGGCAGTGTCGGCAAGGGCCTCCTCAAGGCTCGCCAGAGCACGTGCGTAGTCTCCCGACGCCATGAAACATGATGCGAGTGTGCGCCGTGCGCCTGCCGTCTGATAGACGTCACCATAGTCTTCAAACATGGCGAGAGATTTTTCGGCCATCCATTCTGCAATACTGTCGTCCGCCATGCTGTCCGGAAGTAAAAGCCTTATTGTCCGGGAGTTTTCTTCAAGAAACGTTCCTGCGTCTTCAAGATCCATCATCTGACCGGCCATTCCGCCGAGACTGTTTGCCGCAAAAAAAACGTAGCCATGGCGGGAAGCCGTGAAGAAACATTCGAGAAGCGCGTCCAACTCACGCCGGCTTATCTCTGACGGTGTCCCTTCAGTCAGGATGCCGCCGCTTCCAAGGTTGTAGAGGTAGTTGAGATATTGTGCCGTGTCACGCCTGATGTCTCCGTCGGGCTCGATGGCTGCCAGGGCCTCGGCCGACTTTTCCTCCAGGCCGACGTAATAATAGTATGCCGAATTGACTATGGCAAACTCCGTCTCTGCATATATCATGCGGCGTTCCATCCGCCCGGACAACCCGTCACGCTCCTCGGCAATGCGGCCGAGACGCAATTTGGCGCGCTCGCAGTAGTCGTAGAAATCGCGGTTGCGGGACATACGCTGACAGAGGCGCATCTGAAGGACGTCGCTCACGAGCAGCTCCACCTGATTGTCGGTGGCGGCAGAAGCCTCGTCGAGACGGCGGCGGGCCTCGTCATAGTCCATGCGGGCCATGCTGACAAAGGCGAGGTTGTTGAGAGCCTCGGCACGTCCGCTGCCATAATGGGCCGACATTTCGTAGGCACGTGAGGCGCAGGCCTCGGTGGAATCAAGATTGCGGTAGTGATAGGCGTACGAAAGAGAATTCAGCTCGTCCACCCGCTGCCTATCCGTCGGTGAACATGCTGAAAAGAACAAAAGGTTCCACAGGCATATCATGATGCCCATGAAACCTTTCGTTGTTATGTTTTTATCCGCGTGCCTTAGCAATGTAGCCCAATGCCTCAACACACTTGTCGGTGATAGCCTGCCAGTTCTCGGCTGCTATGACGTCCTTCGGGAAGAGCTTTGAGCCCATACCCACGCAGAAGACACCGGCCTTGATCCATGATGTGAGGTTGGCTTCATCGGGAGAAACACCACCCGTAACCATCAGTTTTGACCATGGCATGGGAGCCATAAGACCCTTCACAAGGTTCGGACCGAGCACGTCGCCGGGGAAGATCTTGCACAAATCGCATCCAGTCTCCTGAGCTGCGCCCACCTCAGAAACGCTTCCGCATCCGGGAGTATAGGCAACGAGACGGCGGTTGCAGATTTTGGAAATCTCGGGGTTGAACAGCGGGCCGACAATGAAGCAGGCACCGAGCTGGAGATAGAGAGCTGCCGTGGCGGGGTCAACGACCGAACCTACACCGAGAGCAAGCTCGGGGCACTCTTTTGCTGCAAACTTAACAACCTCCTCAAACACCTCGTGTGCGAAATCGCCACGATTGGTAAACTCGAAAGCGCGTACACCTCCATCATAGCAGGCCTTCACAACCTTCTTGGCCACCTCTGCGTCCTTGTGATAGAACACAGGAACCATACCTGTCTGACCGATTTTGGCCAGTACGGCTATCTTATCAAATTTTGCCATTTGTCTTTATCTTATTTTAAATAATGTCTTCATTAGCGCTGTACGCGGCCATTGGCGTTACCTCCGGCCAGAGCCTCAACCTCAGCAACGCTGACGAGGTTGTAGTCACCGTTGATGGTGTGCTTCAGTGCCGACGCTGCCACAGCAAACTCGAGAGCCTCGCCCTGTGTCGGCTTTGTGAGCAGACCGTGGATAAGACCGCCTGAGAAAGAGTCGCCACCGCCCACACGGTCGATGATAGGATTGATTTCATAGCGCTTGCTCTGATAGAACTCCTTGCCGTCATAAATAAGGGCTTTCCAGCCGTTGAATGTTGCAGAGAAGCTCTCACGCAGTGTAGAAACAACATACTTGAAGCCGAATTCTTCTTTCATCTGCTTGAAGATGCCCTCATATCCGGCTGCGTCGGTCTGGCCGCCCTCAACGTCAGCGTCGGGCTTGAAACCGAGGCAGAGCTCTGCGTCTTCCTCGTTGCCGATGCAAACGTCAACATACTTCATCAGCGGGCGCATGATAGAGATAGCCTTCTCTGAAGTCCAAAGCTTCTTGCGGAAGTTGAGGTCAACGGAAACAGTCACACCGTGGCGCTTTGCAGCCTCGCAGGCCAGACGGGTCAGTTCGGCAGCCTTGTCAGAAACGGCAGGAGTGATACCTGACCAGTGGAACCAGTCGGCACCTTCCATGATTGCGTCGAAGTCGAAATCAGAAGCATCAGCCTCTGCGATGGCGCTGTTGGCACGATCGTAGATAACCTTGGAAGGACGCATTGAAGCACCCGTCTCTGCATAGTAGAGACCTACACGTTCGCCACCGCGGGCAACAAACTGAGTATTGACTCCATAGCGGCGCAGAGAATTGACAGCGATCTGACCAATCTCATGAGCGGGCAGCTTGCTTACGAAATAAGCGTCGTGTCCGTAGTTGGCGCAGCTGATAGCCACATTTGCTTCACCGCCACCAGGAATGATGCGGAAAGAATCTGTCTGAATGAAACGGTCGTTGCCGTTTGGTGAAAGGCGGAGCATTATCTCGCCTAATGTTACCACTTTAGCCATGATAATTTAATATTTTATTATTGTTTATAGATAGATTTATCAGTTTGTGACCACAAAAATACCACTTATTTCTCAAACAGCGAAACAAAAAGGACAAAATCTTCGTTTCCAGACGGAAATTTGGACAGAACGGATGATTATGTGCGTTCGCGCCCGTGGTTTTATTCTTTTACAAAAGTACATCCACAAAAACCTTCGTTTTTTATCGTTTCTGAGGTATTTTTACCCCTTTTTGGGGTGTCTCGAACCTATTTTCAGTGCAAAAAACGTCATGTCCGGACGTCCCCGGCATCCCGTAAGGGCCTCCCGGCACGTCCGGAACGGGGATTTTCTCTACTTTTTGATTGCTGTTTTTGCCCAAAAACGGCATCATTTTCTTGCCGTAAGGGCCTTATTGCATTGCAACGGAGCCACTATCATCATGCAACGGCAGCCCCGTTGCAATGCAATAAGGCCCTTACGGCAGACCAACGGGGCTCTTACGGCAAGCCCGTCATGGTCTAACGGCGAATTGACGAAAACGTTACAATTCGCAAACAACTTAAAATCAGGGAGTTAAAAATAAATAGAATATAAAACGGATAAATATTCAGAAAATAACAGCCGTCATATTTCGAATATTTGAAACCAAGGAAGAATTATTTTGAAAAATCCCCATTCTCAGAGGCCTAAAACTCAGAAAAAGGATTACAAACACCCCCAAAAAAAATACGGATTGCGGTAGCCAGCGGATAAGACAAAAAAA
>CAMWVS010000021.1 GCA_947177775.1 uncultured Prevotella sp. | reverse complement strand
CCGTAGGCCGAGCCCCAAAATCTTAGCATACAGCCAAGATACGGCTTGTCGACATGTGAGTTTGCATTTTTGTTGCTATTTTAAAAATTTTCGGGGGGGGGTGTTGTAAGTTTGTTGTAATTTTGCGCCGTATTTGAGATAACAATATAAATTTATCAAAATATCAATAGTACTAATAAATGTATAAGATGAAAAATTCTACTTTTATGGGACTTGCATTCTTTCTTTGTGCCATACCCCAATATGGTAAGGCGCAGGTAAAGATTGCAAATTTTTCGGAATTGTCAGCCGTTAAAGACTCAATTGCAAAGGTTTCTACGTATGAGACAGCTTTGCAAAAAGCTGAGAGAGATTATGTTTATTATCAAAATGCTGTCAATGACGCTAAATCTACGGAAACGACAAGTAAAGAAGTAATAGTTACTTTCCCGCAAGGCACAAAAGAGAAGACGGCTATCTCTGCATTTTATGACGAGACTACGAAAGATAACCCGTCAGGAGACTTTAAGTTGAAAATAAGCAGAGAAACCAGTGCCCGCGGAATAAAGTTGACTGTTTATTCTCCAGATCAGCCCATACCTTCAGGTGTTAATGTCGTTGAATTAGCTTCTGACGCTGATTTTAGTGATGATTCTTATTTGATTGCAGGTGCGAATAAATCCATTCTAAGTATTATATTTAATGTAGATAAAGGTGATGGAACTTATGTAACTACGACTGTTGTTTTGACATCTCCGAGACCATCAACTGATTATGACGTGCTTGATGCATTACAGAATGCTTCAAACCAAATCCCTGAAAAGGATGTCATTTCTACTGAAACAACAGAGACAACAACACGTGTTGATAACTTCTTGACAAAGAATCAGGCATTGATTAACAATGAGAATCTTCAGAGTTATTTGAATGCAGCACTTAATGGTGGTACTTGGACAATTAAGACTGTAGCTTGGAAGTATCCTGAAGATATGACTAAGGGAGACGTTGTTATTACAACTGAAACTTCTAAAGCATCTCATCCCGGCTGTCGTAACTATAATAATCTGCAGCTGACAAATAACATCACTATTGATGATGCAAATTTCACTATGGGTACCGTTGCTGCGGACTATAAGTTTGATGGTGCCGGCA
This sequence comes from uncultured Prevotella sp., assembly GCA_947177775.1. GTDB lineage: Bacteria > Bacteroidota > Bacteroidia > Bacteroidales > Bacteroidaceae > Prevotella. Next base: position 41,819 of record CAMWVS010000021.1, on the reverse strand, counting down.
ATACAGTTACTGGTAGCAACAATACACTGTTCGGAGCAAACAATGGAGAAATCTCTAACGTTAAATTGATTGGCTGTAATCTTGTTACTTCCAACAATGTAGATGGAAAAATTTCTAATGTAGAGGTTAAAGGTGGTAAGATCACAGATTTTAATAAAGGAAATATCAAGAACAGTATTGTCAATGCTTCTGGTTCTTCATATACTGTTTATAATAGCGAAGGAACTAAAGCTGACGTAGACGGTAACATAGTTGGAACTTACAGCAACATCTACGACAATGCCGGGCTTCGTAAAGAGTTTGGTGTCAATGTTAAGACCGGAGAGGTTAGCATGGACAGCAAGTACAGACTCTATGAGGTTAAGGCATATTCAGATGCTAAGAAAGCCGGCGAAAGACGTCTTGTGAATATCGGTGCCAATGGTGAAATCACAACCCACAGCTCTAATGCCTGGACTGTAGGAAACGGTGCATTCTATTATGTTACCAATACTGATGCAGCCACAGACATTTTCGCTAACGTAGATGCAGCTGATGCAGTAGAGAATGTCGTTTATACTATTGACGGCACAAGCTGGAACTGCAAGAAAGCAGTGGTTTCAAATTCTGCGGAAACAGCTATTTATATCCACGAGTCATTCAATGCAGAAACCGTGTCATACGACCGTACATTCAACGTAGCTGCCGGAAACGCTTCTACAATCTGTCTGCCTTTTGCTGTAAGTGAGTCAAATCTTGCAACAGTGATTGGCGAAGGTGGCAAGCTCTTGCAGTTCAACAAGGTTGAGGAGAACGGCGATAACAGAACATACTGGTTTAAGTATGTTTCTAACGGAATGGAAGCAAACCAGCCTTACATCCTGCAGTTCGGTAACTCTGTGAACGGCAAGGTATTCAACTTGAACAATGTTGATTTCGTTGCTACCGGTTCTGGAAGCACAACTGCTTTGGAGCAGTCTATGGAAGGTGTCGGCGCTTCTCTCTGTGGAACATTCAAGAAGCAGAGCGCATCAGAACTTGAGGCCGGCCGCTATTCAATCTATGGTTTCCAGAACGGCGAGTTCGTGAGAATGAGTGGCGAAACCCGCTTCCTGCCCACACGTGCTTATGTGAGAAGAGAGGGATATATTCCTACTGAAAGCTCTGCAAAATCCTATAAGATGGGCATCCTCGACGAGAACGACAATGATGTTACGGCTATCGCCTCAGTAGAGAAGGCAGCTGACAAATTCTCAGTGAAGGGTGGCAACGGTGTCATCACTGTCAATGCCGACAAGGCTCAGGCTGTTAAGGTCTATACGGCTGGTGGTGCTCTCGTGAAGAGTGAAGCAGTTGCAGCCGGCGAGACTTCAATTTCTGTTGCTGCTGGTCTGTATATCGTGAATGGTAATAAGGTTGTTGTAAAATAATTGATTAATCTTTAAAATAAGAGAATTATGGCAAAGAAAGTTTATCAGAAGCCCGAAATCACAGTTGTTGAGTTGGAGATAGAGTCACTGTTGGCTTCTTTCTCTGGAGGTGACAGCAGCGGTATGCATACAACACCGGATGATGACGAACCTGTTACCGGTGGTGATGCTGATTCAAAGCATAACAGCGGCAATCTTTGGGGTGCTTGGGACGAATAATCGTCACGCAAAGATAGTTAGGTAAACATTTAAATACCGCATAATAAGTGAGGGGTGTGCCATTTCGAAATGGCACACCCCTTCTTCGTTTTCCTTACCTGAGTGAAAAGAGAAAGCTTCGTGTGGAGTTGCGTTTGAAAGTAAGCATCCAATCCGGGGATATTGCTGCTGTATGTAAGAGATACACAGCACAGGCATTGGAAAAGTTGTCAGAATAAAGTGTTTAACGCTCTTTTATTGGCTTTGAGAATCCTTGAAAATCCCTTTTTGCCGTTTCAATAAGAGTTGACCATAAAGAAGTATTTTTCCAATCGCAATCAAACCCCATCGCCGCTATATCTATTGACGGAAAATCCGTCAATAGTTCCGATAGTTTTTCGTTGAAGTTGTTGTTGGGAGAAACCGAAGAGAGAAAGTATCGGATTATACACAGGCGATAGTAGATTCGTTTCTTATCAGCTTTTGAGGTGTCTATCCATGCGTTTTTAGTCTTTTTAGGTTCAGCAGGATTCAGCATAAAATCTCTGTTCCATACTCTCGCATGGTGACAACACATATTGCGGAGGTTGGCAAGTACCGTCAGCCATGAGACAAAAACCTGTGGTTTCAAACCGAAATAACCTGCAATGCGCTTCATTAGTTGGTTGCTGGCTATATTGGAATAGATGTAGTTCAAATTACCGAAGGACAACACTTCCGTTATCATCCATGCAGGAGGGTAGTCCTCAATAAAATTTTGTCGAAAATCTTCAATGTAATCTTCCTTGCTTGAAGCCAGTTCCTTGTCTATGATTGCCAATGTTTGATTAAATTTATCCGCATTGGCAAAGTATTCTGGTTTTGTTATCCAAAACTTGTCTCCCAATTCTTGGCATCCGACATTTGCCAATACGCTGCGAATGGCAACCTCTATTTTCTCTATTTCATTGAAAAGGAGTATGCGTAGTTTCTTGTCAAAGCGATAGAGAGTTAGGACTTGCTCAAAACTTGTTCCCTCTTTTAGTACCAGCTCACTCTTAGGGCTTTTATAGAATGGGTAAATGTATGCAGACAAACGATGATAACCAATGTTCATCAAATAATTTTCCACCCTATGCTCATTTTTTATAAGCATCCCCCTTGATTTTAGTACTTGAACTATCTGTTCCGGAGAAGAGTACGGTTTGGCGAAACTTGTTTTCATATATGTATAATAAAAAACGACCCGCCGATTTGAGCATTGTGAAGAGGCTTGGCAGGTTCTAATGGTGCAAAGGTAGTAAAAATGTTTGGAATAACTAAATAATCTGTGATATAATCACTCGAAAAAACTTGAAACATAGATGTAAAAGACTACATTCCTTATCAGCAACTCTATTATTTTTTCTACTTACCGACTATGAATCGCATTCGTTGTTCTTGCCTTAAATATATTCGGAGAAGCGGCGTGATTGTGGCCGAAAAACACTAATTTTGCATCATGATAATCATTCTGACGGTGCTCGTCTATTTCATCATACTGTTTGGCGTGAGCCGGATTACGGGACGACGGGCCACAAACGAGACTTTCTATAGAGCTGACCGCCGGTCGCCGTGGTATATGGTGGCTTTCGGCATGGTGGGCGCGTCGATAAGCGGTGTGACGGTGGTGTCGGTGCCGGGCATGGTGATGCGCGCGGACATGACATATCTGCAGATGTGCATGGGCTTCATTCCCGGCTATTTCGCCGTGGCGTTTCTGCTGCTTCCGCTCTACTACCGCCACAATCTGACAACGATATACACATGGCTCGGTGACAGGCTGGGGCCGCGGGCCTACCGCACGGGGGCTTCGTTCTTCCTGCTGTCGAAGATGACCGGTGCGGCGGTGAAATTCTATGTCGTCTGCATCATTCTTCAGCGCTTCGTGCTGGACGACGTCGGTGTGCCGTTTGAGGTGACCGTACCGCTGATGGTGGCGCTGATATGGCTCTACACCCATCGCGGCGGCATAAAGACGCTTGTTTGGACGGACACGTTTCAGACGGCCTGTCTCTTCACGTCGCTCGTCCTGATATTCGCCGGACTGGCTGCGTCGTTGGACATGAATATAGGTGAGGCGGTGGCGGCAGTGGCCGAATCGCCGATGAGCCGTGTGATGGTCATGGACGACTGGATGTCGACGCAGAACTTCTGGAAGCAGTTCATCAGCGGTATGTTCGTCGTCATCGTGATGACGGGACTGGATCAGGACATGATGCAGAAGAACCTGACGTGCAAGACGCTGCGTGAGGCTCAGAAGGATGTCTGCACGTATGGTTTCGCCTTTGTTCCGGCCAATCTGCTGCTGCTCTCGCTCGGCGTTCTGCTTGTGATGCTGGCCGGGCGCGAGGGTGTGGCGCTGCCGGCCTCGGGCGACGAGCTGTTGCCGATGTTTGCGGCTACGGGCAGTCTCGGCACGGCCGTTGTCGTGCTCTTCACCATCGGCATTGTGGCGGCATCGTTCAGCAGTGCCGATTCTGCGCTGACGTCGCTGACAACGAGCTATTGCGTTGACATCCGCCGGCGTGAGGGCGACGAGTGTCTGCGGAGGCGTGTTCACGTGGCTTTTTGCGCGCTGTTCGTGGTGTTTATCCTGTTGTTCAGGATGCTGAACTCTACGAGCGTGATTGACGCCATCTATATATTGGTGTCCTATACATACGGTCCTCTGCTTGGCCTGTTCGCCTTCGGATTGCTGACGCGACGCAGCGTGCGCGACAAATATGTGCCTTACATTGTCATTGCCTCGCCATTGCTGTGTCTTGCCATAGATAAGGCGGCCATCGCCGCGTGGGGCTACCATTTCGGCTACGAACTGCTGCTGCTGAACGGCATGCTGACGTTCGCGGGGCTGTGGATGAGGAGTGAGAAATGAGAAACATTTCTCACTCCTCATCCATCCCTCCACCATCCACGGAAAAAACCTCCTTTTTCCACGGAAAAACCCTCCTCTTTCCACGGAAAGACCCTCCTCACTCCACTAAAACTTAAAAACAAAAAATATGAAAACAATAATACTTGATTTTGACGGGACGTTGGGTGATACCCGCGCCGTGATTGTGAAGACAATGCATCAGACTTTGGCGGAGCTGGGGCTTCCGCAGCGTTCTGATGCAGAATGTGTGGCGACGATAGGTCTGCCGTTGCATGAAGGTTTCAGAAGTCTCATCCCTATGACAGAGGAGATGGGGCAGAGGTGTGCGGAGGTCTATCGGAGGCTGTTTGATGTGAACAATGTGGCGGGAGCCGTTCCGATGTTTCCTCATGTCCGTGAGACGATAGAGGAGCTGTATGGCCGCGGTTTGACGCTGACAATCGCCAGTAGCCGTGGCCGCGATACGCTGATGGGCTTTTTGCGTGATATGGAGCTGGAACAATATATCTCACGCGTAGTGGCCGTGTCTGACGTGGAGCATGCTAAACCGGAGCCTGACATGGTGCTGGACATTCTCCGTTATGTGGGATGCAGGGCTGACGAGGCGCTGGTGGTCGGAGACACGGTCTTCGACATAGAGATGGGACGCCGTGCCGGAGCGAAGACTTGCGGTGTGACGTATGGCAACGGCTCACGCGAGAGTCTTGCGGACGCCGACTTCCTGATAGATGATTTCGGGGAACTGCTGCGATTGAGTATAGTGCAGAGTTCAGAGTGATGAGTGTTTAATAGTGCAGAAGTTAGAGTGATGATTGAAGAGGTATGATTACCTTTAAGTTTAAGAGTGCAGAGGGTTTAGTAGTGCAGAGTTCAGAGTGATGAGTGCAGAGGTATGATTACCTTTAAGAGTTTAAGAGTGCAGAGTTCAGAGTGATGATTGAAGAGGTATGATTACCTTTTATATATTGACAGGAAACAAAATATTGATTCCGTAATAACAAAAGGTAATCATACCTCTTCACTCATCACTCTGCACTCTGCACTATTAAACTCTCTGCACTATTAAACTCTCTGCACTATTAAACTCTCTTCACTTAATAGCGTGAGGTAGCGTTCAGCCTCGATTGCGGCCTGACATCCGGTTGCAGCCGAGGTGATGGCCTGGCGGTAGACGGGGTCGGCAACGTCTCCGGCAACGAAGACGCCGGGGATTTTTGTTTTCGGTGTGCCGTCAATCTTCTTCAGATAGCCAACTTCGTCAGTGTCGAGCCACTCGCGGAAGATGTCGCTGTTGGGCTTGTGGCCTATGGCGAGGAAGAATCCGTCGATAGCGATGTCGACCATCTCTTCGTCCGGTTCGCCCTTCCGGCGGACGAGACGGGCGCCTTCCACACCGTTTTCGCCGTAGAGACCTACGGTGTTGTGCTCAAAGAGAATCTCTATGTTTTCGGTGTTCATCACACGCTTCTGCATCACTTTGGAGGCGCGCAGGTAGGGTTTGCGAACAATCATGTAGACCTTCTTTGCCAGACTGGCCAGATAGATGGCCTCCTCGCAGGCCGTATCGCCGCCGCCAACAACGGCGACAACCTTCTTGCGATAGAAGAAACCGTCGCATGTAGCACAGGCCGAAACGCCCTGACCGTTGTATTTGCGCTCGTCGTCCAGTCCAAGATACATGGCGGATGCTCCGGTGGCGATGATCACAGTGTCGGCCTCTATTTCCTTGCCGTCCTCAACGGTCAGGACGTAGGGGGCCTTTGACAGGTCGGCCTTGACTATTTCGCCGTCGCGGATGTCGGCACCGAAGTGCTCGGCCTGTTCGCGGAAGTCCATCATCATCTGGTTGCCGTCGACACCCTGCGGATAGCCGGGAAAGTTCTCGACGATTGTTGTCTGTGTGAGCTGGCCGCCAGGCTGCAGTCCGCTATACACAACGGGGCTGAGATTGGCTCTTGACGCATATATTGCTGCCGTATATCCGGCGGGGCCGCTGCCCACGATGAGGCAGCGGATGTGTTCTCTGTTTTCAGTCATGATTTCTGTTTGTAACTCTTGGTTCTTTATTACTTAAGCAGTTCTTCTATCTGTTTTTCGATGTTCTCGATCTTCTCGGTCGGCTCGAAGCGTGCCACCACCATTCCGAACTTGTTGGTCAGGAACTTTGTGAAGTTCCATTTGATGTCCGGCTTCTGCTTGTAGTCCGGATCTTCCTTTGACAGCATGTCTTCGAGAATCGGGGCAATAGGATGGCTCATGTCCCAACCGGCAAACCCTTTCTGCTCCTTGAGGAACTTGTAGAGCGGATCGGCATCGTCACCGTTGACCTTCAGTTTCTTGAAGCGCGGAAATTCCGTGCCGTAGTTCAGTTTGCAGAAACTGTGGATGGACTCGTCGGTTCCGGGGGCCTGCTGGCCGAACTGGTTACAGGGAAAGTCGAGGATTTCAAATCCGCGGCTGTGATATTTCTGATACAGTTTCTCCAGCTCCTCATATTGCGGCGTAAAACCGCATTTAATGGCGGTATTGACGATGAGCAGAACCTCATTTGAATACTCTTTGAGTGACACTTCCTTGCCTTTTCTGTCCTTGACAGAGAAATCATAAACAGTTTTCATTCCTTGTTCCTTGATATTATTACGTTATAAATGTCAAATTTGTTTGTGAGGCAAAAGTACTCATTTTCTATCTTTCTCCCAAATCTTTCACGGTTTATTATGTTTTTTTTGATTGTCATAGAATTTAGTTACAACATTGCATGGTGGAGTGTTATTGGTGGCGATAGAAATCAAAAATGAATATCATATATTAATAATGGTTACACAATGGTTTGGCAAGGTGGTATTCCGGCTGCTATTGATGTATGTCAAAAACAAATGATTTTTAATGTTTTTGGCCGTCAATGAAGTGCCATGGAAAGATTATTCATTGTAACTTTGCATCAACAAAAAGAAGAAAGAGACGAGGAGTCGTTTGAGAGATATAACCGCGGAAGCGGGGAAAGCATAGAAACAAGAAATATCGGTTTTTAGTTTTTTAAAAGGTAACAAAGATTTTTCAGATTATTTATTTCTGTGTGAACAGAAGGTTTTTTAGTTAGTAGAATAATGGTTTTGTAGTTAGTAGTAAAAACAACATTTGCGGGTTGATGTCAGTGATGGCATCGACCCGCATTCTTTTTTTATATGAATACTTCATGGCTCATCAGAGGGTATGTCATTGTGTTGGAGCCAGGCCTGTCTGATGTCGGCATAAAAAAAGAAAGCGCTCCGTGCATATGCAACTACACGGTGCGCTTTCCCGATTGTTTCTTCTGAAGAATAATTGAGTGTATATCTTATTTCTTCGAAGCCTTACCGTAGCGGCTCATGAACTTGTCGACACGACCAGCGGTGTCAACCAGCTTGCTCTTACCAGTGTAGAACGGGTGAGAGGTGCTTGAAATTTCGACTTTTACCACGGGGTAAGTCTCGCCTTCAAATTCTACTGTATCATTAGCCTTGCATGTAGAACGTGTAAGGAACATATCGCCGTTGGACATATCCTTAAATACGACGGGGCGATAGTTTTCAGGGTGAATACCTTTTTTCATTTTAGTTTAAATAAATATGTAATGTTATATATAGTTCTCTTTTGGAGTGCAAATTTAATTGTTTTTCCCCAAACCTACAAATTTTCAGTGACTTTTGTGCTCCTGTTATGCTTATTTTTGCCTGATGGAGGTTCTTGTCTTCCTCTTTTGTTGGTTTTGGCTGTCTTCCGGTCCGTCAGAAGCCCCAATAGTTGTATGCGACGTTGCTTTCAACTTTGTTCTCTATGTCGTCCGGAAGATTGCAGAAGAAGTCGATTCCTGTTCGCTGTTCCAGCTCGTCGATGGTGATGACATAGTTGCGTAGCGGGTCGCCAGAATGGTCGACGTTGGTGTGTTCAGCCCAGAAAGCGAAAGCGGATATCTGGTTGCCTTTCTTCAGCAGCAGGGCCATGTAGAAATATTTTGGCACAATCATCTTGCCCTGTATGCGCGTCAGAATCTGACTATCGTCGTCGATGGTGCCACCCTTGCAAACGTAGAGCGTGTCGCCGATGGTCTTTGGCGTTATGTCGCGCACTTTCTGTTCCATGACAGCCCACAGTTTGGCGTTGAAAGCGTTTCGTTGCGGCTGCATGTTGGTCATGTAGAAAGTCTGGTAGTTGGCTTCCTTTGAATACTGCCGGTCTGCCGAGGGGCAGATGTGTCCGTGGTCGTAGCCTGAGCGGACGAAGAGGTCTTCGCTCCAGCGGTATTGTTCGGGCAGCTGCGGATCCCAGGGATACTGGCGGTCTCCGGGGTGGTTGCCCGGATTGCTCATTGGCTCATAACGCCCGGCGTTGCCGGAATATGTGTGTTCGCGATCGTTGTTGGAGTGGTGGTGGTCCACCATGAAGTAGCACGACCAGCGCTGCGATTTTTTCTCCGTGTCCCATTCAACGCAGTAGTTAAGCCCGTAGGCGTCGCCGGAATAATATTTCAGAATGATGCTTTTGTTTCCTTTTGTTTTCGGAAATTCTATCCGTGACGCTTCAAGACAGTTGGCCGTAGGCGTGTTCCTGTTTGTACCGCCGTTATGCCATATATCTATACCGTTGTTTTCTGATTCTTCATCGCTGCTGCACGAAACTGTTGAGATGGAGAGAAATGCTGCGAACAGCAGGGTGGGGATGTGCTTGATATTCATCATACTTTTGATAGTTTCATTTGTTTTAAGGATGCAAAAATAGCTATTTTCCTCGGGTTGTCCAAATGTCCGAACGTGTTTTAAGTGTTACACGGCCCAAGTAACGGTGTTACACGGGCCGCGTAACATCGTTACTTGGGCCGTGTAACACTGTTACGTGAGCCGTGTAACACTGTTACGTGAGCCGTGTAGCAGAATCAGAAAGAGCCATGTGTATATGTATAATATAAAAAGGAGGATGTCCGGCCGGACATCCTCCTTTTTATATATGTGGAAATGGTCTTTATTTAATTATGACAGTATTTCCCATTGTTAATGTGAAATCATCAATCAGTACGTCGGCACCTGGGTTCTTTGAATTCATAATGACAAGGCAATATGTTCCATCAGAAGCGATATTGAATGTATGTGTGACTTGTGTCCATGTAGTGCTGCTGAGGTTGTTCGTGTAATCACCATACACATAATTTCCTACTTTGCCATCTGTGACAGGAACGTATCCAGGACGTACAGAAGCACCTGCTGAAGTTGCTGCTTTTGCGTAGAATGTCATGGTGTAATCTCCTGCTTTCAATTCCATTTCTTTGTAGCCGATTCTTTTGTTGGCCGCAGTTGTTCCGCCTACATTTACGGAATAAGAACCGCTATGTGCATCGGTGCTTTGGCTAAGTGTTGCGTTGCATGCTGTTGATGCTGTTTTCCAATTGTTCGGAAGACCGTTAACCCAAGCTTCAAAGTCTCCATTTGCAGCATTAAGATCGCCGATTTCATCACCGCCGGTGCTTCCGCCGTTCTGTGTCCAAGAGTAGAGATATGCCTCTCCTTGTACAGTTTCGGGAGTGTTGCCCATATAGTTAGTGAGCTTTCCGCAGATAACAACATCATCACCGACAGAGAGCAGGTCGCCTGATGTATATTTCTCGTTGTTCAGATAGAGAGCACGGAAAACATAGAACTGGTCTGTGGCTGTACCATCGTCAGAAATGTAGAAAGCGGCGTTTCCATACTGTGTGGTGTAGTTCTCCTTGATGGAAGCGACCTTGCCTTTCACGTAAACGACGTCAGAAGTAGCGCCGGCAGCAAGTGATGATGCAAACTGATTGGCGGCAACGCTGTTGAACGGGTTATCTACGGTTCCGTCTCCCTTGGCTTCGCCGGCAGATGGCTGGTCGCTGCCACCTTCTGACGAAGTCTTTCCGTTGATGGAAACGAGGTATGACTGGTTCTGGACGGTCTCCGGGGTATTGCCCATGTAGTTGACAACCTTACCGCAAACAACAACCTCGTCACCCACTTTCAGAACATCGCCGGAAGTGTATTTCTGGTTGCCCAGGTATAATGTACGGAATACGTAGAACTGTGTTGTTCCGGTCTCCGAGTCAGCGATGTAGAAAGCTGCGTTACCATATTGTGTGGTGAAGTTCTCCTTGATGGAAACGACCACACCTTTTATATAATAATCTTCGGTCGACTCTACGCCGGCAGGCATAGCCGATACAAGATTTGTGATGGCTAAGGCGTTGAACGGATTTGCCTGTGTTCCGTCGCCAACGGGTTCTTCCGTTATAGCGTCGTCACCGCCTCCAACTTCTGTTCCCGGTATTCCGTAAGGTTCGGGAACATCCTCACAACTTGTGAATGTGAATGTTGCCATAGAGATGGCGAGCATTGATAAAAATATCTTTTTCATAAATGTTTGTTATTGTTTTGTTTTTATTGAACTGTTTCTTTATTCTGCAATCTCAACGTCGGCACCTTCGCGCAGCAGAATCTGCCATGTGTAGCCGTAGCGCTCGGGATTGTTTGCATAGACGGTGAAGATTCCGGTCAGGTTGATTTTCTCGGTCGGCATGACCAGAGCGGCGAAGTCGGCGTATGTGCTTGAACGGACAACGAAAGAAGCGTAGCTGCCGCTCATGGGCACTTTGCCGTTGACGGCGATGTTGCGGCTAACGCCGTTTCCTGCGTCTTTCTCTGCCTCGCTGGCCCACACCTTGATGCCGTCGGCTTCATCCATCGTCACGCCCTTCACGGTCATGAGCTTGCCGCGGCAAGCCTTGACATACTCAGCGTCCTGCATGCGTGTCACGTCAAACTCTTCCGGCACGACTTCGTGTGTGAAGTTTGCGTCAACATACTTGAAGTGCTTCTGCCAGATGTTGCGGCTCATGCGGCTGGGGAACGTCTTTCCCGAGGCGTTGGTGTATGAAACGCCAATCTGCGGCTGGTTGCCGTAGAGTCCGATGTGGAGTCCCTTGAGGTCAACGAGGATTTCCTTGCCGACGGGCAGATAGCCGTAGAGGCCTCCCTGGGAGATACATATAAGGATGGCTCCGGTCTCGTCCTTGACGGCCACCTCATTATATATATTACCCTCGATGTCGTTTCCGGTGACGATGACCTTTATCTGGACGTCCTCACGTATCATGATCGTGTCGTTGGCAGCGGTCATGGGGTCGACATAGCGGCTGAGCAATTCTTTCACCGTGATGACGTTGGTCTCCTGAATCTCGGGGTTGCCGTATGCGTTGTCCGTGTTCGGAGCGCTCCAGTCCGTGTCGAAGCCATAGTCCTCTCCGGCCATGCACCCTGTCATCAGTGCGCATACGCAGGCAATGAGGATATATTTCATCTTTTTCATAATCGTTTCGTTAGTGGTTAGAATTTATAAGTGATGTTCAACATACCGTTTGTTCCGTAGGCGTAGAACTTCATCGGATTCTTCGAGAACTTATATGTGCGCGTGTTTCCGCTTTGGGTATAGTCGCTGCGGCTCTGCTCATAACCGCCGGTGATGATGTCGCGGTTGTTGAGGATGTTCGTCAGAGTGAGGTTGATTGACAACGAGCCTTTCTTCAGATAGATGGATTTTCCGATAGAAGCGTCGAGCATGAAACCGCCCTTGCCCTCGGCCTGGTCAAGAATACCGTCGGCGATGCTTCCGTCCGGAGCATAGACATCTCCGTAGGCTTCCTGACGGTTCTTCAGACTCTCTCCGTAGCGGAAGCTGGGAGAATAAGACAGATAGATGCGGTCATAGTAGTTTCCGGTAAGGTCGATGAACCATCCGCCGGCGTGATAGCTCAGACCTATGCTGGCTGCCGTGAGCGGCGTTCCGTTCTCGCGCATGTCTTTCGTGTAGCAGATGTCGTCAACGTATTCTGCCGATGTGGAGTTCATGTAGCGAACGTTCGTGTTGTCGGCATATTTGGCCTCGCTGATCTGTCCGAGCAGCTTGACGCTGAATGCGGAGTTGAGCTTTATGTTTGCTCCGAGTTCGGCTCCGTAGTACTCTTTCTTTACGCCTGTGAACGATACGTATGAGAACGAGTTGATGTCGTCATAGTAGAAGTTCTGCCACTCGGTTCCGTTGGTCAGGAGGGAGTAGTAGCCGTTGAGGGAGATGTTCAGCCATGAGAAGTTCATGTAGTATCCCAGTTCTGCCGAGAAGATTCTCTCGTTCTTCAGGTTGCTGACAAAGTCGTTGTTGATTTCCGGAGAGACGAAGGCCGTTGATGCTGTGGGCGTGCGCAACTCGTAGCCCAGACCCCATGTCATGGTGTAAGGACCGTCGCTGAACGTCGCTCCTGCCTTCACGCCGCCGTCGAGGAAGCGGGCGGTGCCGCTCTTGCCGTAAGAGTTGTTTGCGGCCAGACCGTTGCGCATCTTACCGTCGCGCTGCATTGATGTGGCTCCGACACGTCCGCTCAGGAAGGTGTGAATCTGGTTGAAGTCGTGCTTGTAGGTTGTCCAGACGTTGGCCTTGTCAACGAGCAGATTGTAGTTGTATCCGAACTTGTCGCCCTCGCGCACCTCACCGTTAGGATTGTTCAGGTCATACTGAACCTCGTTTGAACTGCCGGCGTATGTTCCCAGCGCATAGGTGTTTATATTGTGGAACACCGTCGCTCCCAGCAGATCCTCCATCGTCTGATAGTGCATGCCCTTCGTGGTCTGGAGGTTGAGGCCCAGGTTGAGTGACGAGTTCTTTGTCAGGTCCATCTTCAGGGCAGACGACAGCGTGAGCATCAGCTGGTCGTTGTTCTTTGCCTGAATATAGTACATGGCGTCCTTACCCTGAGCTGCCAGCTGCTGGTTGGAATAGTAGAGACGGTCCCAGTTGATCTGACGGTTGGCTTTCGACGCCGTCCAGAATTCGTAGGACGACTGCCAATCGGCCAGATTCTGGTCCGTGCGGTTCGTTGCGTCCGTCTCGTCCCACACGTCATAGAAACTTGACGGCAGGTTCTTCCAGTAGTTGGGATGCGGGTTGTCGGAGTTGCTGTAGTTGAGCTTTGTGCTCTTATAGTGGCTGTATTTTCCGGTGAGCGCCGTCGTCAGCTTCATGTAGTCGTTGATTTTCCAGTCCCACGTGAGCAGGGCTGTCGGTGCGAAATCGTTGACTACGCGTGAATTGCGCTTCTTGCCGTTCTGATATCCCCAGTAGGGATTATAGTAGCGGTCGTTAGCCAGCCAGTAGGCCTCGTCCGTTGCAGCACCCTGAGAGGCGCGCTCGGTCGGGTTACCCCATGTGACGAGTGAAAGGCTGTGCTTGTCGTTGAAGACTTTCTCCACGCCGAGGAAGTAGGACAGCGAGTTGTAGAACGTTCCTTCAACGTATCCGCGGTTTGCCCATCTGTACATGACTGCGGCAGACCACGCCCATCCCTTTTCGCTCAGACCGGAATTGAATGTGTATCCGGCACGAAGAGTATAGTTGCGGTTGGCTCCACTCAAGGTGACACGGTTTCCCACGGGTTGTGATGAAGGCCTGAAGTTGTAGTTGTTTGAGCCACCCATGGCCGACATGGCGAAGTTGTTGGCCTCAAAGGGCAACGCAAATTCCATGTTGCGTGTCTGTGCGTTGAGTCCTCCGACCATGGAGTAGCGGAACTGTCCGGACTCCATGTCGTTCATCGGTGCGCCGTTGATGTAGATTTCGTTGTACTTTTGATTGAAGGCACGATACCTGAATCTGACTGGGCTGAACAGATAGCCCACCTGACTCGCGTAAAGGTTGCTGTTCGAGTTGATGATAGTCACGTTCTGTGACATGTCGTCATCCTCGCCAAGCTGTGCTTCTGTGAAAGTGAAAGCCTGGTCGTCATCAGCGACGGTATTCTCCTTCGGCAACTGTCCTCCAGTGTTTTGGGCGAAGGCCGCTGATGTGCAACACAATGCAATCACTGCTAATTTCAGCTTTTTCTGCATAGTTTAAAATTTAGTTATTATTCATTGATTTGAACCGACAAAGTAAATAAATTAATGTGATAAATGAAAGAAAAACTTATAAAAATTTAATGAAACCTATCCTTTTTTCATTTTAAATCCCGATATTTGCAGCATAAAACGTAAAAAAACAATAGCGATAATGAACAAACTCATTTTGGTCTTAACGATGCTGCTCCTCGTCGGAGCCGGCAAGGCAGGCGCTCAGGAGAAGAAATTCAGCGTCTATGCAGTAGGTTTCTACAATCTTGAAAACCTTTTCGACACGTGTCACGATGAAGGCAAGAAGGACTATGAATTTCTTCCTAACGGTTCCTATAAATGGAACGGCCGGAAATATTCCCACAAACTCCACAACATGGCGCGTGTCCTTTCTGACATGGGTACCGACGTGCTGCCGAAGAGTGTCGGCTGTGCCGTCATCGGTGTGAGTGAGGTTGAAAACTCAAAGGTTCTTGACGACCTCACGGCCCAGCCCGAGCTGGCCGCCCGCGGTTATAAGTACTGTCACATTGAAGGACCCGACCGCCGCGGTGTGGACTGCGCCCTGCTGTACAATCCGAAACTTTTCACAGTGCGCGACGTCAAGCTCGTGCCCTACGTTCAGGAGCTGGAGAAGGACAGTGACTATGTCACCCGAGGTTTTCTCACTGTCAGCGGAACTTTGGCCGGCGAGCATGTGACGGTTGTTGTCAACCACCTTCCCAGCCGTTTCGCCACTTCCTTCTACCGTGAGTCCGGCGGCCGTCAGCTGCGCGTCCTGAAAGACTCTCTCATCAAGGAAGACCCGTCGGTGAAGGTGCTCGTCATGGGCGATATGAACGACGACCCGATGGACAAATCAATTGCTGAGGCGCTTGGCGGAAAGCGCGAAATCAAGGAAGTGGGCGACGGCGACATGTATAACCCGTGGTGGAACGTACTGGCAAAGGAAGGCCGCGGCACGCTGAAGTATAACGGTGCATGGAATCTCTTCGACCAGATAATCCTCTCGCCGTCGTTGCTTTGCCGTAACGGAAAGAAAGACTATTCGACGCTGAAGTATTTCAAGCACCAGATTTTCAGCCGTGACTACCTGTTCCAGCAGGACGGCAAGTATAAGGGCAATCCGCTCCGCACACATGCCGGCGGTGTTTGGCTCGACGGCTTCTCGGACCACCTGCCGACAATAGTATATCTGATAAAGGAACAAAAAAAGTAGAATTAAAGGATTTCTCGGGAGGGCAGACAAAGGGCCGTGTCTATGTAAGACCGGAAGAAAAAATCCGCATATCTGATATGTCCCGGGATGAAAACATAAAAAACAGCGAGGAGATATGGAAATTTCTCTTGATGCCGCGACTTCAGGCATATTGCCGCAATAGCATGAGCGTCAGAACGCGAAGCCACAGAGAGACGTCTGCAAACAGATAACGGCCTTTGTGTCTTCGCGTTTTCGTGTTTTATCCGTGTTCTCTTCCAATAGTCCCGTAACTTTAAAGAATCCGTATTCCGAAACTTATCAATGACAGAGACCCATCCTTTCACTCCGTTTCTTCCGCCATCGGCCCGTCTGCTGATGCTCGGTACTTTCCCACCGGCAGAAAAACGCTGGTGCATGCCGTTCTATTATCCAAACTATCAGAACGACATGTGGCGCATTTTCGGAATCTGCTTTTTTGACGACAAGACCCATTTCCTTCTGGAGGAGGAAAAGCGTTTCGACCTTGACGCCATCATCCCGTTTCTTGACGACAAGGGGATTGCCCTCTTCGACACGGCCCTGCGTGTGCGCCGGACCAAGAACACGGCATCGGACAAGGATCTTGAGATTGTCGAAGAATCAGATTTAGACGGAATGTTGCGCAGTCTTCCGCAGTGTCGTGCAGTCATAACTGCCGGCCAGTTGGCGACCACCGTTTTCTGCCGTCATTATGCCATAGCCGAACCTCGTGTCGGTATGTATTCGGAGTTCTGCTTTGACGGCCGTCAAGTGCGTCTCTACCGTATGCCCAGTTCGTCGCGTGCTTATCCGATGAGTCCCGAACGCAAGGCCGGTTTCTATGACGAAGTCTTTTCCTGGCTGGGCATGAAGTGAAATTAGAAATTAATAAATACATAACATATTTTCGATTATGACAATAATAGGAATAGCCGGTGGCACAGGTTCAGGAAAGACCACCGTTGTGAAAAGAATAGCCGAGGCGCTTCCGCCTCATTATGTGGCAGTGGTGCCGCTTGACTCGTACTACAACGATACGACAGGGATGACCGACGAGGAGCGTCATGCAATCAACTTCGACCATCCGGACGCTTTCGACTGGAAACTGCTCACGGAACACGTCAAGATGCTTAAGGCCGGTGAGGCCGTTGAGCAGCCCACCTATTCATACCTGAAGTGCAACCGTGAGCCGGAGACAATACATGTCGAACCAAAGCCCGTAATCATCATAGAAGGCATCATGACGCTGCTCAACAAGCGGCTGCGCGAGATGATGGACCTGAAGATATTTGTAGATACCGACTCCGACGAGCGTCTGATACGCAACATCCAGCGTGATGTCATCGAGCGCGGACGCACCGTCGATATGGTTATTGACCGCTATCTGAAAGTGCTCAAGCCCATGCACGAGCAGTTCATAGAACCGACGAAGAAGTATGCCGACCTCATCGTTCCGCTCGGAGGAGAGAACAAGACCGGAATAAATATCCTGAAGGCATACATCGAGGGCATAGTGACGAAGGTGCGCAGGGATTAGAAAGGAATCAATTACTGATAATAGAGTTATAGATGGGGTTTATGCTGAAAAATATCATGTGAGTCATCCGTAATGTTTTTCTGTATAAACTAAAAGTATCAAGGAATTACTTAATAGTATAAGATTTATTATGAAAAGACTGATAGTGTTTTCGGCCGCTGTACTCGCGGCCGCAATCTGTGCAACGGAAGCCGTGGCACGCCAACTCACACCGGAAGAGGCGCTTGCCGGTGTGCGTTCGGGCGGCGGCGGTCTCCGCTTCAGGGTGCCGTCGCTTTCCGACGGTGGCTTAAAGCTGGCTTACACCGGCGTCCGTGACGGAGTCAACTGCTACTATGTTTTCAATGGCAGCGAAACCGATGGAGGGGGCTTCCTCATTGTCAGTGCCGACGACCTCGCTCCGGCCGTTCTCGGCCATGTTGACAGCGGAGAATTCGACTACGACCGCGCTCCTGAGGCCATGAAATGGTGGCTGAGCCAGTATGAGACGAACATCACCGATGCCGTGCGCACGGGAAACCCCATCCGGCGCGAGGCAGCAGAGGAACGGCCGCTGATCTCACGTCTGCTTTCAACGCAGTGGGGACAGAGTGATCCTTATAATAAAGAATGTCCGATGGTTTCCGGAAAACATTCCGTTACAGGATGTGTGGCCACGGCCATGGCTCAGATTATGCATTGTCACCGTTGGCCGGAGGTGGGAACAGGCTCCCACAGCTACCGGACATCCAGCGGCATTACGCTTAGCGCGGATTTCGGTTCGACTGAATATGAATGGGACAAGATGGCAAACAGATACACCGTATTCTCTACAACTTCCCAGAAAAATGCCGTTGCCAAGCTGATGTATCACTGTGGCGTCAGTGTCAACATGGACTATGGTCCGAGTGCTTCGGGGGCATCCAGCATTTATGTCGGCGGGGCTTTGATAAACTATTTCGGCTATGATGCAGGAATCCGTTATGAGGAGCGTGCTTTCTATACTGACAGCGAGTGGGAGGAAATGGTCTACGGAGAGCTGGCTGCGGGCCGTCCGGTCTATTATTCCGGTGTGACGGTGAAAAACGAAGGCCACGCATTTGTCTGCGACGGATATAGCGGCAACGGATTCTATCACTTCAACTGGGGATGGGAAGGAGTCTATGACGGTGATTTCCTCATAACCGGCGCCGGTGCGCTCAATCCGGAAGGAACAGGAACGGGCGGCGGTACTGTGGGCTATGGCTTCACCGAGGGTCAGGGATGTCTCTTCGGTGTGGAGAAGGCCCGCGAGAATTCCAGGCCGGCCATAGTCCTGGCTTGCCCCGACGGCTATTCGTTGCCGTATAATTACGGTTCGGTCACGCGTGACGAAACGATTTACCTCGTAGGTGGAATCTTCAGCTATTCGGCGCTGACGGTGGACGTGGATATGGGTATGATGTTCAGAAGTACATCCACGGGTGAGGAATACTATACGCGTGTTACTATGGCATCACTCAATACGGCTCAGGGTTGGGGCGGCCTTCCGTTTGTGGCCGACTGTGTGCCGGTCAACGGCGAATATGAGGTTATTCCCGTATATCGTGCTCCCTATTCTGCGGATGGATGGCAGCGGGTGCGTTTGCCGGTAGGCATGAGGATTCCGCGTATCACGGTGACCGGCAACAGACCGTCGCTGATGCTCGTAGGCAATACATACGTTGGAAGTAATGGCGACAACACTACGACGGCTGACAATGTTGAAGTTCATTTCAGCCTCTCATCGGCATCGAAAGTGACCGACGGACAGATTGCCGGCTATGTGGTGAATCTGAATGATAACTCCATATTGGACTATCTCATGACCAATATCTCGATGAACGCCGGTGAGACGGGAGAATTCGTCATGCGTGGCGACTTGTCAAAGAGCCTGACCGCCGGAAATGAATATGGTCTGGTGCTTATGGACTATACTACAGGCGAAATACTTTCGCCTGATGCATCAAATGCCATTGTCTTCAGGGTTGTTGAACCGTCGGGCATATCCGGAACGGTGGTTTCTGCCAACGGACAGTCTGCTGCCAAGGTTGATGTCTACAGCATGGCGGGCACGCTGTTGCGCCGCGGGGTTCCTGCGTCGGAAGCTCTCTCAACGCTGCCGGCCGGAATATATGTCGTAGGCGGGAAGAAAGTTGTGAAGAAATAAGGTTTATCTGGAACTTGAAGTGATATTCCGCTAAGGTTTTCACAGGAGTCTGGGACGGTTGCGCCCCGGAGGGGCAGTGCGCTCGCAGTCCCTCCGGGGCGCATCTGTGTGGTTGGCACATATTTAAATTCAGTTTTGAATGCGATACCCGGATGAGGCCGCGGGCGCAACCGCGTCAATGGTCACACATTCATATTCGATTCCAAACACTCTGTCAACAGGGGCATAATCCTGTTTTCTCCACCCCGGACAAGCGCTGAATGTCAACACGCCGGCAGGTAGACAAAGCCAAGATTATGCCCCTACAGAGATGAAGCCGTTATAGGCTGTGAGTGTGTTTCACTTCTCTTTTCCGTCGTTATATTCGTTGTCTCCGGGGTTGGAGGCATTGCTGATGGAAGCCTGTTTCATGAGCTGCTCGAAGCGTCGGCGGTCAGCGTTGATTTTCAAAGCGTTGATGACCTCGGTCACTCCATAGAGAAGCAGGCACCATCCGAGAATCACGAGCGGTGCGCTGGCAATCCAGATGGGGTTTATGACGGCAATCAGGCCCACTAAGAGAATAACGACCGGACATATCCAGAATACCACGGGAATGCGGCGCACGCGTCCGGCCGAAATCAGGCTGACAATCTGGTTGATGGCGCCGAGAATGAGTATGGCTCCGAAGATATATCCCATTGCACCCATGACGAAATGGGGGCGCAGAGCCAGCAGGAATCCGAGGATTATGCTGCCGACGCCGACTATCGGGAATGGCGGGGTTCCGCTGGAAATAATCTTGCCGTTGGTGTCGAGTACGGTTATGCCGTCGTTCTTGCGTCGGGCGCTGATGTAGACTGCGCACGAAATGACACCTGACAACAGGAACAATACCCCCATGGCAATGACGAGCCATGTGGCCGTGTCAGCCGGGTATTTGATGAGCATCGCTCCGACGATGACGGAGCATGCGGCTCGGAAGATAGAACTCTGTAATACTTTCATAATATGTAAATGTTGTTTGATTACTATGTGTTGCAAAAATAATGAATATGGCTGTAAGTGAGAAATCTTTTTAGTACTTTTGCATAATAAAAACATTGCTTATGACGACGCTATTTCTCGTGCGCCACGGTGAGACAGAAGATAATGTGGCGCAGATCATGCAGGGACAGACACAGGGGCGGCTGACTGACAGAGGCGTGGAGCAGGCGCGCATGCTGGCAGACTCGATGTCGGAAGAACGGTTGGATGCCATAGTGGCGAGCGACCTGAAGCGTGCTGTAGATACGGCAGCGGCAGTGGCCGGAAGGCGTGGCATGGCGGTCGAGACAACACCGTTGTTGCGCGAGCGCGATTGGGGAGGATTTACGGGCCGGTTCATTCCCGACCTGAAGGATGAGCCTTGGCCGGACGATATAGAGACGCTGGAACAGATGATGGAGCGGGCGGCCGCATTTCTTGACTATATAAAAACAAAACACCACGGCCAGCGTGTGCTGGCCGTGGGTCACGGTATAATAAACAAAGCCGTTCAGGCTGTCTTCCACAATCTTCCGATGAACCGCATCCCGCGCATGGACAATGCTGAAGTCAGGGTTCTTGAACTCTCTTGAAGAGCAGGGGATTATCTGTGGCCGCCGAAGCTCCCCGACGTCTTGGCTCCGCTGCCGGAAGAAGCATGGTGGGACGATTGTGTCCGCGAAGAGTTTCCGGCGCTTCTCACTGACGATGTGTTGTTGCTGCGCATGGATGACATGCCGCTGCTGCGCACGGAAGAGTTGCTGCTTCTGACAGTCGTTCCGCTGGTGCGGACGGACGATGTGGCCGGCCGTATGCTGGTGTTGCGGACGCTGGAAGAACTCTTGACGGTTGACGACTTTTCGACCTGCGATGCCGTAGAGAAGCGTGTTCCGGCGCTGGTCGCGGTTCTGACGGACGATGATGTCCCGGTAGTCACGTTACGGCCGGTTGTGCGCGACGTTCCGAACGACCCTCCGGTCCTGCTTCCCGAACTTGTGGACGAGCTGGCGGACTTGTGGGGGGTAGTCTCTGACGAACGGCTTCCGCTGAACGAGCCACCGGTCTTGCTGCTGCCCGTGTTTGGGCGCGCGGAGGTATTATGGCGGTCGTTGTTGTTGACGGTCACACGGGTCGAACTGTTGAAGCCGTTACCGTTGTTGCGCTTCGTGTCACCGCTGTTCCAGCGGTCGCGCAGACCATGATGGCGGTCGGCTTGCGGTCGGATGTCGTGGCGGGTCTTATAATAGCTGCGGCCTCCGTTGCTCCGCCAGCTGTGGCCCCCGCGATAGGACAGGTAGACGGTAGGACGGCTGAAATAGAAGTAGTCGCGTCGCGGATAGCGTGCGTAGATTCCGAAATGCCAGTAGCCGGCGCTCCAGTAGAGCGGACGGTAGAAATATGTGGCTGCGCAGAAAGCGTTCCACTGCCAGTCCAGAAGGACGTAGCTCAGGTCCAGATTGCGGCGTGACCAGTATGCGCCGTAAACGTCGTTGCGGCCGGTGACTCCCATGAGATAGTCGAGGTTTATCTCGTAGGCGGCGTCATACTGCCTGTCGTCGAGGTTGAGCTCGTAGGCCATCTTGTCCGTCAGGAAGAGGGCTTCGCGACGTGCCTGCTCGTAGCTCATGGCACCGGCTGATACTGCTATCGTCAGTATTGCCATTATTGTCATAATCATCCGTTTCATAATCTCATTGGTTTTGTTATTGTTCAACTTCAGTTATTTTTCTCTTTCAGACCATCAGCGGCTGTGGCGGCGGAAAGTCTTTCTTCTGCTGCAAAGTAACATCAAAAAAACGTTACCGGCAAGGGATTTTCCCTAAACGGCGCGGGGAAAATCCCTATCTTACGCTTTTTCAGCATATTGAGACCGCTTTTTTTGATTTTTTTTACGTACCTTTGCAGCATAGTGACAGTTCACTTTGGGAAATGTAAGCAGCTGATTGTCACAGCAGGGATGCCCATAGTGCAGTGCATCCGAAGAGCATCAGACGCATCTGGTGTGGACGGGGCTGCATAAGAGGAATTGTTGCTCATAAAAAATACAATACGAATAGTAAATGTAGAGAATGAAAAGAACTATTGTTATAATGTCTTTCATGATGGCAGGCCTGCAGGCTTTCCCTCAGGAAGGCGAACGTAAAGGGCTTTTTGAGAACTTGCGCTATGGCGTGGAGATGCAGGCGACGCTGTCGTCGGACAAGACCCCGCTGTGGCTCAACGCCAACAGGCACGGCCTCAGTTCGCTGGAAAAAGCGAACGGATATCTGCGTGCGTCGGTTGAGAGACCACTCGGAACGGACACCCTGAGACGCTGGGGCGTCGGCTATGGAGTGGATGTGGCTGCGGCCTACCATTTCACGAGCCGTGCCGTCGTGCAACAGGCATACGTCGAAGGGCGGTGGCTTCACGGTGTGCTGACCGTCGGCAGCAAAGAATGGCCCATGGAGCTGAAGAACAACCGGCTGTCCAGCGGCAGCCAGACGTTCGGTATCAATGCCCGCCCGATACCGCAGGCACGACTCGCTCTGCCAAACTATTGGGAGATCCCGCTGACTAAAGGATGGCTGAGCCTGAAAGGTCATATCGCCTACGGCCGCATGACGGACGACAACTGGCAGCACGAGTTCACGGACAGGAAGAGCAAATATGCCGACAACGTCATGTTTCACAGCAAGGCCGGCTATCTGA
The DNA here is from genome assembly GCA_947177775.1 of uncultured Prevotella sp. Taxonomy (GTDB): domain Bacteria; phylum Bacteroidota; class Bacteroidia; order Bacteroidales; family Bacteroidaceae; genus Prevotella. The sequence continues at coordinate 18,771 of CAMWVS010000021.1, read as the reverse complement.
AGATAGGAAACGACTATCGGTTCTGTCCGTTCTCGGTGGAACTGGGACTGGAAATGGCATCAACATTCGGCGGAACGGCATATCGTCCGGTCGGCAACGGAGAAATGGAAGCGGTCAAAAACGGTTCCGGACTGAAAGCGATGTGGCAGGCTCTGTTGCCCGGTGGTGCCGACGCTACGGAGACGACATATCAGAATTTTGAGGGCAATCAGCTCGGCAGTTGGCTCATACGTCTGAACTACAAGGGAAATACGTGGGGCATGAGCGTCTATGCCGATAAGTATTTTGAGGACCATTCGGCCATGTTCCAGCTCGACTATGACGGCTATGGGACGGGAGAGGAATGGAACGTGAGGAAGAAACGCAAGTATATGCTGTATGACTTCAAGGACATGATGCTTGGCGTGGAGATCAATATGTACACAGGGCGCTGGGTGAGAAACATCGTGTTTGAATATCTTTATACTAAATATCAGAGCGGTCCGGTCTATCATGACCACACGAAGTCCATCAGCGAACACACCAGTGGTAACGACAACTTCTATAATCACAGCATATTCACGGGCTGGCAGCACTGGGGACAGGTGATCGGCAACCCGCTATACAGTTCGCCAATCTACAACGAGGACGGGGAAATCCGTGTGGCTGACAGCCGCTTTATGGCTTTCCATCTCGGTATTGACGGCGAATTCACGGAAAATCTGAGCTACCGCCTGCTGGGAACGTGGCAGGAGGGATTGGGCACATACGAAAGGCCTTTCACGAAGAAAAAGAACAACAGCAGCTTTATGGTTGAGGCTAAATATGTTTTCCCTGAAGCAGGCAGACTTGCCGGCTGGAGCCTCAAGGGTGCGTATGCAATGGATTTCGGCCGTATTCTCGGAAACAACTACGGCTTTCAGTTGACAATATCAAAATCAGGACTGTTCTCGCTATGAAGATGAAGATAAATTTACCGGAAAAGAACCGGGGGATGTTGAAGGGGGATATGTTCTCGTTGAAATCGGATTTTTTCCCGTCAACGGAGAACCGGCATTCGTTGAAAAAGAAAATATGTTCGCTGGCCGGTGCCGTTGCGGCAATGGGCGTGATGTCCGTCAGCAGCGTTTCATGCACATTGGAGACGTCTGACAACGGCGACCTTGACGGCTTCTGGCATCTGGAGCGTGTGGACACCCTGGCGACAGGAGGTGTCTGTGACCTCTCGGAAGAACTGAGGTTCTGGGCTGTGCAGCGCCATCTTATCAGTATCGTGGACCGCGGAAATTCTTCCAATGGCGGATATTTCGGCTATCTTTCGCATTTCAGCCACGAGGGAGACCGACTGCGGCTTTACGACATGTACATCAACGACCGTATGGTGGGAGATATAAAGATGGAAACGGCTGAGCCGCTGAACGTTTTCGGAATCAATGCGCTTGAAGAGAACTTCCGTGTCGAACAGCTCTCGTCATCCCGTATGCAGCTCTCAACGGACGTTCTACGCCTCCATTTCAGGAAGATGTAAGTCCTGCATTGCTATTCGGGAGAATAAATTTAGGATTGATACAATATAATCCGGCTTTGTCAGTTATATATATAAATTAATATTATTTGTATATATATTGCAGGTACGAACTATATGAATAAAGTGGAGAGTGTGGTAAAGCGCGTGTTTGATGTGGCAGTGGCATTCGTGTGTCTTGTTGCTTTTTCGCCGCTTTTCGTCTATTGTTATTTTGCTGTCAAGAAGGAAGATGGCGGAACTGCTATTTTTGCGCAAGAAAGAATCGGACTTCATGGCAAACCATTTTATATATATAAGTTCAGAAGCATGAGGATGGACGCGGAAAAGAACGGACCTGCTCTGTTTGATTCTGACAATGACGACCGGCTGACCAACATAGGCCGTTTCCTGCGCGAACACCATCTTGACGAGCTCCCGCAGCTGTGGAACGTCTTCAAGGGCGATATGTCGTTCATCGGTCCCCGTCCGGAGCGCAAGTTCTTCATCGACCAGATTATGGAGCACGACAGCCGTTATGAGCTGTTGTATAAGATCCGCCCGGGCGTGACATCATACGCCACGCTCTACAACGGCTATACCGACACGATGGAGAAGATGCTCCGCCGTTTGGAGTACGACCTCTATTATCTGGAGCACTATTCGCTGCTGACGGACGCCAAGATTCTTTTCAAGACGTTTGTGAGCATAGTGTTCGGAAAGAAGTTCTGAGAACTTAAAGACGGAATCATTGATATAAGAAACGTGTAAAAGACAAATAATCCATCGCGCTGTATATCTTATTGAGCGGATGGATTATTTGTCTTTTTATATTTGCTGATGTAAGCTGTGCTGTCGCGTTTCCGTTTCCTTATCTTGGCATAATATGTTGGCAGGAAGAAGATAAAGAAATACATGACAGCCTTAAATCTGCTGAAGCCGAGAATCTGTTCGTAGACTTTGATGTTGTATTTGATCAGTGCCAGTTTTTTGTTTGACACCGAATTGTTGCGGTGGCGGTAGTAGGCCAATGGTGTGGTGATGCCGTAGGCGATGTGGCATTTCTTGATGATGGTGAGGAAAAGCGCCCAGTCCTGACGTTTGCGTATCGTGGGCATGTAGAATTTTCCTCCGAGCAACTGTGTGTCATATATGGCGGTCAGGCAACCGATCTTGTTGTCGCGTTTCATCATGCCGAATGAAATTCTTTCCAATGCCATATTGATTCCGGTCTCGTTGTCTTCATCATCACATATTATATATGATGTGCAACTGAGCGCACATCCTTTGGATTTCATGAACTCAATCTGTTTTTCAAGTTTCTCAGGAAACCATCTGTCGTCGCTGTCGCAGAAAGCGATGTATCGTCCTTTGGCTCTCTCTATGGATTTGTTGCGGGTGTATCCAGGGCCGTGATTGCCGTTGAGCAACATGACTTTCACTCTGGAATCTCTCAGACTGAAATTGTTTATAATGTCAATGGTGCGCTTGTCAGTGGAACCGTCGTCGGTAATGAGGAGTTCCAGATTGGAATAAGTTTGGTTCAGAATACTCTCAATACTGCCGGCAACAAATTTGCTGGCATTATGTGTCGGCATAATAACTGAAACTAACTCTTGTCCCATTTGTTTCTTATTCATTTAAGTGACAGACAGGGCGAAACGGACGTGATTTGCAAGCAGGCTTGCAAATCTGCCGGATGCCGCTATCTTCTGCAAAGGTAATGAAAAAATATGTATATAAAAAGTATTTGTTATTAATAATCGGCTTTGCGGTGCTTTTGCAGAATATAATTGGACATTGCTCTTCAATTCTGATATAAATTGTATTCTTGTTTTACTCTTTTTCTTGAAAACTGATGTTGGTTTCAAAAAAAACATGTAAGTTTGCATCAAGGTAGAATTATAATTTGTCAATATGAAGATAATGGTGAGGTTCTTCGGTCTTATAATAATGTGTCTTATGTTTCTGTCGTCAGACTCCATGACAGGAAAGGTATCAGAAGAAAACACTTTCAGGTTAGTTTTCTCAGATGAGTTTGACCTTCCGGATGGTAGTCAGCCGGACAGTGCGAAATGGAGTAGGGCGGAGAGATACTGGGCTATTTGGAACAGATGGATAAGTGATTCGAAAGACGTGGTGTATATCAGGAATGGAAAGTTGGTATGCCGTGCAATACCGAACAGGACGGAACCTGATGATACGGCGAAGATGCTGACAGGAGCTATAGAAACGGCAGGGAAGTTTTCTTTTCTTTATGGAAAAGTGGAAGTGAGGTTGCGTACGAACAATAAGTCCGGTAATTTTCCTGCGGTATGGATGAAGCCGGAAGATAGAAATATTGGCAAACCTTATGGAGAAATAGACATATTTGAATCATGCGGAAATTTGGGAATGGTCCAGCATTCGGTTCATAATCATCTGACGGTAACTCTGAATAAAAAGGGACCGAAGAATACTTTTAGAGAACAGCTCTCTGTCAGACGGTGGCATGTGTATGGTTTGGAATGGTCGCCGGAAAGACTTGTTTTTACGATAGACGGCAAGACAACTGCCGTCTATGAAAAATCTACTGACAATCAGATGCTTTCTGACGGACAGTGGACGTTCAACAGACCGTTTTTCCTCATATTGAACCAAAGTGTCGGTGACGGCAGTACCAGAGGAATGGAAACCGACACCGACGAAATCTATGAGACGGAATTTGACTGGGTCAGGATATACCAGAAGGTGAAAAGATGAATGGTTCAATACCAGTCTATCGGTCTTAATGCATGTTCTAATATGTCTATGACTACTTCCGGCTGATATTTTTCCGCTTCATTGAGGCACGACGGGCGCATATTGTTTATTATATCAGGTGTTTTTGCTGCTTCAATAAGTATTTCCACAAGTGATTCGGTTGAGCCGGCAGGATAGATGATACCGGTATGCCGGTGGGCGATGATGTTTTTATTGTCGTGCCAGTCAGATGCAATAACGGGCAGTCCGGCTGCAAATGCGTCGATGATGGTTCCTGCAAAACATTCCCCGGCATAGTATGTGGGGAAGAGGAGTGCAAAATAGTTTTTCAGGATATCAGTGCTTCTGGAATATCTGATGCATCCTCCGTATCTGATATAATCCGGTTGGTTTTTCATTATCTCGTTGAATCTTTGCTGATATTTTTCGCCTACCTGACCGTATATATCGAGAGTGAATGCAGTAAAGCCTAACGAGGCATTACATGTTTTCACGGCCTCAATGGCGTCCTCAATGCCTTTTTCCTTGATAACTCTTGAGAATGTGCATAGTTTGTATGTGGGTTCTGTGAATGGGGGAATTTCGGAAAGATTGGCGATATTCAGATTTTTACAATTTGGCATCACCTTGACATTTCTGAATCCCATTGATGTCATACGTTCGAGCATTGACTGGGTCTCAACAAGAATACTGTCGTATCTCTTCAGGAGCATGCGAAGAAAACGACGGTTTGACAGCATTTCGGGCAACCAGCCGCCTATGACGACATAATGAATACTACGCCTAAAGAAAAAATTGAGCAAGACCATGACGGGCGTAATCATTCGCAGGCCTTTGTGGGCCGGTAGCATTATGATGTTTAGACTACTGCACATTATCAGGAATATAATGAAAGGCATCCTTAAGAGAAATAACCATCCTCCATGAGTATCATGGAGAGAAACGTCTTCTTTTCCGAATCTTAAGCGCAGTTCTCCTGCAACAATCCTTGTCTTGATGGTTTGTCCGTCAAGATATTTACCTCCGAATCCGAAATGTCCTATAATTGATATTCTGTTCATTGTTTTTATATTTATGTCCATGCCTCTTTTTCGTTTATCTTTTGCCATACCTTGCGTGTGAAAGCCATTCCTTTCCATAATGGATTGTGGAGACGCTTAGTCCATAAAATGGCATATTCGTTGTATATATCCTTTTCTGTAAGTTTATACATTGCTTGCATTTGTGCAATATGAAGACGATGGTAGAACGGGCTTGTCATCTTTCCGCTCAAATCATACATGCTCCAATGATGACGGCTGAACTTATGAAGCCGTTTTGCCAGTGCAATCTCTGTGCGCATGAAAATGTCTTTATATTTGTCTTCATTGGCGAGAAGTGTGTAATCGTAGATCCCCCATAATGCAAAAATCCATCCGTTGAGCACGATTGGCAAATGGGTATATTCGCAAAGCAAGATGTCTCCATTGGCCTCATATATCGTAGTTCCGTTATTTTCGAGCGGTAACAGCATGAAGTCGATGGCTTTTTGGGCAGCATCGAAATATGACGTGTCTCCGAATTCTTTATATCCCCGCAAAAGAAGTGATGCGGCTTCGCCTTGTGCCATCGCTCCGTATGGGTTATCGGGATATTTAAAGAAGAAGTTTGACCATGCACCGGTTTCTTCTTGGTTTTGTATGCTCCATATACAACACTGTCTGAACTTCTCACGATAACATTCTTTTTTTGTTATGAGATACAGGTCGTATGCACCAAGACCATATTGGAAAATATCCACAGGAAATGTTACTCGTTTGCCGGAAGGAGTGGTATATAACGGCAATGAGTCGGTGTGTAGTAATTCGGGAAGCATTGTAACCTTCTCTGTCAGGTCGTTATAGTAGCCTTTTATGTCCGTAGGGGAGAAGGTTTTACCAAGCCCCTGATTGACATGCATCACGCTCTTGCCTGACAACATGCGGTACCATTTCTTTATATTATATAAGTTGAGAGCCATAGATGTTCGTATATTATAGTTCTCGTACTGAAGAGACGGCATTCCTTATGGCATTAAGCCACCCATGACCGAACATGGAATCTGGTTCAACATAGTTTCCTTCGCCCCATTCATTCCAAGCCTTCAGGAAAAGAATCTGATGTTCTGGCTCCTTGTTGCGTATTGTATAGAGTGCGGTTTCTATGGTCTTCTGGAACTTTTCAGGAGTGCTGTTTATCAGATACTCTGTTTTACTTCCGGCACGTGGCGTGCGGTCCCACTGTGGTAACAGGGTGGGGTAGATGTTTTCCCACGCATCCTCGTCTACATAATAATGGTTCATCACTTTCTCGTAGTCCAATCTTGCGTGAGAAGGAATGATAGTTTTATATGTAAGAATATTCCAAGCCAAACGCATTCTGCCCTGTACAACGGCTTGAGCGCGTGTTAGTCCAGAGGATATTACGGCATCAAATCCGAGATTAAGTACGGATTTGTAGTATTCAGATGCCATGTGTGTATTATATAAGTTGGCTTTTTGACCAGGTAATGCCTTGCTTGAATTGGCTGTGTATCCGACGAAATGTATTCCCGGAAGTCCGTTCTTTATGGCGAGCTCCTGCCATAAATCAATGAACATTTTTGCTTGGGGAATATCCCTTGGAGCCCATACGCCGAATAAAGGTTTTCCGTTTACAGTTATATATCGTTTATCATTGAAAGCCGGTAATATGGAGTAGAAATGATTAATATGATCTTCACGAGAATATTGCATTTGCATTATCATGCTTCCTGTGCGCTGAGTGTTGCTTTTCTGCCAGCTCTTGTTTGTCCAGTCATGGTTGGCCCAACACAAGCAGAAAGGGAAATCAGGCTTGCCTGATGCAAGGACTTCATTGAACGGCCGCTCAAGCAACTGTTTCCCGTTTCCGAACCAATAATGATAATAGCAGAATCCCTCGATTCCTGCTTCACGTGCAAGCTCAGCCTGCTGTTCTCTAACCTCAGGAAGACGCAAATCGTAGAACCCTAAATCAGCTGGAATTCTTGGCTGATAGTGTCCTTTAAAAAGTGGTTTTGCTTTAGCAACGTTTGTCCATTCTGTGAATCCTGGCCCCCACCATTCGTCATTTTCAGGAATCGGGTGGAATTGTGGCAGATATAATGCGATTATACGTGGTTTCATATATATATATATATATTATTTTGTTTCTATTACTTTTGCGGGAATTCCTGCTGCAATCGTGTAGGCTGGAATGTCTTTTGTGACGACACTGTTGGCTCCTATAATAACGCCGTCTCCAATCCTTACTCCGGGCAAAATGCAAACGTTGTTGCCAATCCAAACATTGTTTCCTATGCATATAGGACCTTTGCTGAACAGGGTACGTTTGCTCGGGGGAATGCATGTGGTCTCATCATCGGATTTACCGTGTGCATTGTCTGTTATGAGAACGTTAGAGCCAGTGAGCAGGTTATTCCCGATTTTGATACTGTTTATTGCCGATATGTGCGAGTTGGAACCGAATCGGCAATTGTCTCCAATTACTATACTGGGATTATATTTTATGTCCATGTATGAATCCCATGCCGTCAGAGTAATTCCATCACTGAATTGTGCGTTATTTCCAACGGATATATGATTCATGCCTTTCAGCTTTTTAGCCCTGTAGGATATGACGGAGTCACAGCCTAAGTGTTGGAACTCATTGCGAATCATACCTGTATAGATGTGCGAGATTATGGGCTTGATAACGTTTGAAATCTTTCTAAGATGTGTGTATGAAAGAATCTTTCCGATAAATTCGGCGATAAGTTTGATGTATCGTATCATTTTAGTATTTCATTATAAAATGTTGTTACTTGATTTGCCGTTGCCTCTTTCGTATATAATGAGTTCACAACACTGAAAGCTCTTTCTGCATATTTGTAAATATCAGACTCTGACATGTGTGATACGGTGACGAGGTGTTCGGATAATTCTCCTTTAGTGTTATAGCGTAAGGCTATTTCTTGTTTTGTAATATTATAGCCGTTGTCCATCTGTTCCTTGGTCCCACTTGTGTTGCGGCCGATAACCAGACATCCGTTGAACATTGCTTCTGTCATACACAGTCCAAAGCCTTCAGATGGTGATGCTATAACAATAGCCTTGGCTTTCTGCATAATCTGCTCAATATCATGACGCATGCCGATGAATTCTACATGTTTTCCTATTTGGTAATCATTTATTTTTTTATTTATAGTTGCCAGATATTTGTTGTTTGTCGCTTCTCCGGCAATGTGCAATGGAATGACGATGTCGGACTTTTTTATATATTCGGCATAAGCATCTAAGAGAAAATCAAGTCCTTTTGCCGATTCTATTCTACCGGCAAATAAAAAGAATGATTCTTTCTTGAACCATGGCATTTGCTTTTTCTCAGCACATATTCCGTCGTATATGACTCTTGAAGTTTGTTTTTTATCTTGTTTGTGGTACTGTTGTATGTTTCTTGTTATACAAATAGAATAAGAGTTCGGTTTGTTTAATTGTGTGTAAAAAGCATTCTTGATAGGAAAATAATGCATACCAAAATCTAAATCACCATATTCTCTTATATGATAAATGTGCGGGATGTTAAGTTTGCATGCAGCAAAGTATCCAACATTGATTACACCTACATTGCTATGGATGATATCAACGTTTTGGTCTGTAAGCCATTTCGTAATCTTTCCAACAGCTATCTTGTTTGAGAAGAATCTTCCCAATAGTCGTGGAATGAACATCACAAAATCTTTGAACGTTCTGAGATATGGATAGGTATTGTTTCTGAAAGTAGTAGCGAATACAGGTAATCCCATATCCCTTATCTCGTAATACAAATCTTTTTTCTCAGGTAGGATCACACAGACAGATATGTTTTGTTTTTTTAGTCCGGCAACCAATGTCTTGAATGCCTTGGATGCTCCGCCAAGTGATAATGTGGAATTGAGAATATACGCTACCTTCATGATATAGTTTTTTCAGAGGTTATTTGTTCTTGTTCTGTCTTTTGTTCTGTTTCTTTTTCTGATGAGGATGTGCTATAGGCTGTAATATATAGAGGAATGAATCGTCCGAACCATAAGACAAACCCATCAACTCCCCATATCAAAAGGAACAAAATCCAGGCTGAAATCATAGTACGTCTATTGCTGGCATTTATAAATGATGAGCCATAGAAAATAAAGAGAAGTATAACACCTACTATTCCGTAATCGAATAGATAAACTTTGTATCCGGAATCTCCGAAAAATCTGGTGTCATAGTCTCTACCAAAGATGATGTCCGAACTTTCAAGATAGCCTTCATATTCAGCATCAAATCCTTCTGAGACACGATTATTTCCAGCCAGTTCGCCGTCGTCGATTTCCAATCGAAGAATTATAAGGTTATGTAGAAGATTGTCTCCATTGTTATAAACGAATGAACCTCCTACTGTCATAGATATGATTGCTATACATATCAATGCCTTTTTGACTATTTTCTTACCATCAGTCCAAAGATTAAGGAATATAATAGCAATGAAATAGGCGTAGCCGGCGAGAGAGAACGAAATGAGCAATCCGATAATCATCAGTACGTTATACCATTTTTTCCAATGCCCTCTCTGTGTTTGAAGTAGCAATGCTGTGGTACTGCCCAAATATGTCGGCTCAAGAAAAATGGACTGGAATCTGGGTATTATGGCAAACAAGCTACGGTCGTCTAACAAAAAGAAATAGTAGTTGGAAAAACTGTAGAAATCCTCATTGTAATTCAAATTGCTGTATGGAAGCGGGAAACCGATGAGATAAAGAAAAAATGCAGATATAGAGAATAATAATATCCATCCCAATGTCTTGGAAATTACAGTAGAAATGCGAAAGAGTCTTGTCTTGTTGTATGTAAATATGATATAGAATATAACAGTATTAAATAATGCTGTTATATATGCATTTATGTTGCTTTCATTGACAATAGCCTGATATAGCGCTAATACCAGATAGCTTAATATGGGGAAAAGGAAGTTCTTATTAGTGAAGAGATTCTTTTCCATCGAATTTGATATTATGACTGCTCCTATTGCAAGAAAACTGGCAATCACAGGATAATATGAAGTGAGTGGCAATAAAAACCAAACTCGCATGGAACCGAAGAATGCCAGCAAGACGGCAGCATAAAACAGACAATTTACGATGTCTGATTTACGGATTAAATACAATTTACTTATGTCTATTACCATTTGGTAAATGAGATTTTATGATGTTTCTTGCGAATTCCCGTTCCTTTTGGTCCAATGTTGTCATCCACATAGTGATGACACCAATAATAGCAGAGCATATTGACGATACGACAAAGCTAAAGTTGAAGTTCATTACTTTCATCAAGGTCATGCTTGCCAGACACATTATGATACATAACGGAGCAAGAGGAAGTATAACCGTCTTAATATAATAATGAACATTGAGTCCTGCTGATATTTTCATATATGGTATTCGAAATAAGGAAACCAATAATTCGATGCCCACATAACAATACATGGCAATGCTTACAGGATAGTCATTTGTAAACACAATCCACATGACAGGTATGATCATTATTTTCGGAACCGTTGTCAATATAGAATAGCAGCGTATTTTTCCTGTTGCCTGGTTGGCGGCATGGAGTCCTAATGTCAGTTGATCAACGATGAAAGCAATCATCAATGCCCTGCAGAACAGTACGGTGTGTGGTGGAACTTCTTTCAGCCAAAATGCGAGTATTGCCGGTGCTTCGGCGATTATCGGTATGGAGATAATCATCATCAATGCAGTCGAAAACTTACTTTCCTTGCCAGCCAGTCTGAGCATGCTCTGTCTGTCTCCGGCTCCCTCCGCTTTCATTATCTGTGGATTCATTGCGTTCAGAACAGATGTGGACACAAATCTTACTGCACCGTTTACTTGTGATGCTATTCCAAAAGCAGCATTCATTACAGTGCCGAAAAATTTGTTGAGAACAATAGCTGTTCCTTGTGTCTGGCACATGCCGGCAAGCATCCCGAAAGTTGTCCACCCTGCAAATCCAATGATTTGTCCCATACATTTTTTGTCGAAGGGGTTATTCTTGAATGTGATATGACTCTCTTCGTATTTAATCATGCAATATGCGGCATAAAGAGTGAAATTTACGGCGAGCACCACAAATATACCAATAGAGTAGAATATCAGTTTGTCCAGTCCTATCGCCATGAGCGTGATTGCAAGCGCAAGTTTCAATATACCATCGAATATTTCTATTGCAGAGATGTAAACTATATTTTCCCGTGCAATGAGCAAGGCTTTGAAAGGCGTTGTTATGAGCGTAATCATCAGCATGCCCACTGTTATTATATAGACATATCCGGCAGCAACAATCCTTTCGTGGTCTATGTTCAAAAAACTGTCGATGAGAAAAGGTTTAAGGGACAAAAACAGTATGCAGAAAACAATACTTATGATGATATGTATCAGCATACTGTTGGCAAAAACCTTTTTTACGTATATCGAATCTCCAGAACCATAATAGTATGACAGATAGCGTTGGGTCGTGACAACAAGCGAATTTGTCAGATATCCCAATATTCCGATGATGCCTGCGACAACCGAATATATACCGTAGTCGCGGACATCTAAAGCCTCCAATACCAATCTCGTAGAGTATAGAGACAGGCAAATGTTGATAATGGCTTTTGTGTATTGAGCCGTCGTATTTACTATTATGCGTTTGGCCGGATTCATAATTGGGGCTGATTTCCTACGGTCTTTATCAGTTCGTCTTTGATTGCATATATTGAAGTGGCAATACATGCAAGTATCATCATGCCGAGAACGAACAACATGCGTTTCGGTCCGGCCGGCTTTATCGGTACAGAAGCGCCCTTGATGGTTGTAAATGCCGGTGTGCGTTCCTGAACCTTGGCCTTTGAAGCCTGCAGTTGAGTGTTGAGTGTGCTGTATGTATTGTATTTGAGCTGCATGTCATTCTCCAAATCGTTTATTTTCAATCTGAAGCTTTCCAAAGTGACGTTGGTGTTGGCATCTGCATATTTGCCGTATAGTCTGCGTGCATTCTCATAATCACTTTTTGCCTCTGCCACCAGTTTTTCATAGTAGATCATGTCAATGCGCGATTTGTTGGTTCTGTATGCCGTTATAAAATCTTGCAGATGTTCTCTGATGGAATCTGCCATAGTCTTGCAGATCAGTGCATCTTGATCTGTCACAGAGATGGTGATTACAGCAGTTTTCTTGTCTACGGATATTGCGATGTTTTTTCTCATGGCTGACATGATGTCATCCTGCTTTTTTGAAAGGATGTATGGAGAAAACTTGTTGTTGCCGGCTTGAGACTCAGCTGTGTTATCGCTAAGGAGCTTCTTCATCCATGATATCGGTATGTTCCACCACGCTGTCTTTTGGTGCTTGTTGATATAGTCATAGTATGTGGTGGCGATTTCTCCGTCCTTACTCTTGACCTTAACGTCAAACAGGCCGGCAACGAAACCGTTGTCATCCATCAGGTCGGGATAGAGCAGGGGAGAGATGGCGTCGCTGGTCTGCATGTTTGACAGATCAAATCCGAACGATGAAGCTATGGAACCCAATGTCCCTTCCATTCCGGTTCCTCCGACTTCAGGGGCCATGCTTGTGTCTGTGACATAATATCTTGGCACGCACAGTATAAGTGCGCAGGACAGAACAAATGTCGTTGGCAGCGTTTTGTAGAACAGTCTTTTTTTGGCAAGAATCTTTCTTGCCAAGACACGCAGGTCGATTACTTCTGTATTATTATTCGTCATGACATTTTTCTTTTTATTTCAGCAGATTGGCGATTGTTATAAGCATGGTGGCGATGGAGGCGGTGCTGGAACCGATGGCAACCATTTCGGCCGTGGTCATCTTCTTTGATGCCGGTTTCGTGGGCACGATGATTTCGCATCCGGGCATAGGCTTGACTTTGTAGCCGACGCGTGCTTTCGAACCGTTCATATAGACGATGAACGTGTGGCTCTTTTTGGCACGGTTGCCCCAACCGCCGGCCTGATCGATGTAGTAGCCGACGCTTTTACCTTCACGGTAGGCAATGGTGCTGGGTGACATGACGTCACCACTGACCTTGACGGTGCTTGAGAATTCGGGAACAATGATGCGGTCGCCTTCACGCAGAATGACGTCATAGTTGCTGCCGGGATTTGCTATAGCTTTATCCAATTCGATTGCAACATAGTATGTGTCGCCGAAGTCAAGTTTCTTGGCGTCAAGCGTGTCTTTTTCTCCGCTCTGCGTGAGGAGCATTTTCCGTACGTCATTCATCTTCAGGCGTTCATCCTGCGTGATGGTACGTTCAAGACGGGCACCCTGAACGTAGGCCATCTTTGTCACGCCGCCGGCCTGACGGATGATGTCGCTCAAGCGCTGGCTCTTTTTCTCAAGTGTGTATGTGCCGCTGAAGAGAACTTCGCCCTCAACCTTTACATTCTGCTGCTTTGAATATCCAGGGCTTGTGCGTACATAAACCTCGTCGTATGGCTTTAGGATAAAGCCCTGCTGGCCGTCAATGACAAAGCCGTCTTTGATGGCGAACGAGAATGTGCGTGCAATAGTATCGGATGATTCGGTCGCCTTTGGGTCCATAATCCTGCGTGCCACGTCCACTTTCATTATTGATGCGGCGTCGTTCAGACCGCCGGCTTGCAGGATGAGGTCTTCTATTGTTTCGTTGTCTGCATATTTGTATTCACCGGGATACATCACTTCTCCGTGAATGGTCAGTGTCTGTTCTTCCAACAGTTCTTTCTTGCTGGGAATATACAACACGTCTTCATTTCTCAAAGGAATGTCCGGAGTACGTCCTTCCATGATTCCGGCTATGTCGACAGACAGCACTTCGAGTGTACGGTCCGGTTTCATGCGGTGCATGACGCCGCGGGCCATAAAGGCATCCTCCGTCACTCCTTCGGCGTTTTCAATCAAGGCGCGCACAGTCGTAATATCGCCGCCAACCTGATACATTCCGGGACGGAACACGGCTCCTTTGACCTCAACCATGTTCGAGAAGCGGGGAATTACAGAGTCTACGCTCAGAGAGTCTTCGTCTTCAAGACGGAATGAATTCATGTCAAATTCACCTACGTTATATATCGAATACTGTGTACCGGCCTTGCGTATCAGTCTTATGGATTTCTTGTATGCGTCACCGGCAAATCCTCCGGCATATTTGAGCAGTGTTCCGACACTTTCGTTTTTCTTCATTTCATAGAACATTGGGCGCTTCACCTTACCGGTGATGTTCACCAGGCAGTCATACGGTCCTACGACAATGACGTCGTTATCCGTCAGGCTTACATTGCCTGTCAGCTTGCCGTTCAGTATGTAGTCATATATGTCGACCACGGTGACAAGACGGTTGTTGCGATAGACCTTAATGTTTCGCAGCGTACCTATATCGTTGATGCCGCCTGCCATATAAAGTGCGTGAAATACCGTGGCAAAAGCTGAGAGTGTGTATGTTCCCGGAACAAGAACTTCTCCCATGACATTGACACTTATAGTCTTTGTCTGTCCTACGGTAAGTCTTATCTGTGAACTCTGATAGCGTGCTCCGAGTTGTTTCCGCAGTGCCGCGTTGGCCTGCTCAACTGTCATCCCGCCCACGGATACAGGGCCGAACCCTTCAATCTGTATCGTGCCGTCGGGCGAAACAGTGCTTTCGTAAGTATTATTGGAGGCTCCCCATACGTCAACGAACACGGCGTCTCCCGCTCCCAGCCGATAGTTCTGAGGCGTGGCCACGTTCATTTCCGGTTCAAAAGTAAGATTCTTGTTGTTGAAAATGTCCCGTCCGAAGACCTTGCGCTTGTTTTGATCCTGTTTGAGCATTTCCTCAAGATACATCTGGTCGTATATTTCAGCAGAGTCCGGCAAGAATGTGCTCAACTCTTTTTCCATCTGTATTCCTTTCAACTCTTTTTCGCTGCTTTCATCTTTGATGTTGGTCGGACGTCTGTTGTCTTTCGTTCGGTATGGCGGAACGTTGGTGTTGTTGTCATCTTTCTTTTTTCCGTTGTTCACCCGTGTGCGTGCCTGGCTGCCGGGAGTTGTTGTCAGGTTCTTGGCGCCGAGAACCTGACTGCTTCCTTCTTTATCATACTTATTCTTCACACGGCGTATCTGTTCAATAGTGACGCCTCGCTGCATCAATTGTGTGACAATCTGTGATTGTGACGTGCCTTTGGCGTGTTCTTCTATTACAAATTCTGCCACGGCTTGGTCTGTCATGGAAGATTGGGCAAAAGCGGCAACTGTTATCATTGACAGCATGAAGATAGATAATATGTATCTTTTCATAATTTTTTCTGAGTAGTTTTTCTTTGAATTGTGACTCTTATACCTTGAATAATAAACTTTATTTTCACAAATTTATTGCAAAGATACGCAATTTATTAAAATAAATATTGCCGATTGGCGGAAAATGTATATCTTTGCCGAAGTTTTCAGAGGAAAACGTCTGAGGACCATTGTAATACCGGGGTTGACTGGATTTGACAGCGGGATGAAATGGTACGTAAGCATGCGGAGTGACGACTGTGGACTCCATAATCACGTCGGTCAAAAATTTATCTGGCGAAAACAACTATGCTCTCGCTGCCTAATCGAAGTACAGTAGATTCTGGCTTTATCCCACTACAAGGTAGAGGGACGAGACATCGCTCAAAGGCTGTTGTTCCGAAGCTCTTTGGTCAAGCGGTGCAGTTAAATCGGGAATAGTCACGCCGTGCCCCGGCTGTGTGATGAAGTTTTAGGGGATAAGGTTGCGGTTGGTGGTCCGGGTCTTGCCGCAACACGAAAATGAAGGCCGGAATAAGCATGTAGAAAGCGTATGGTTTCCCTGTTTGGACGAGGGTTCGACTCCCTCCAGCTCCACTTAGAATATAGGCTTGGCCGGGATGGTATGGTCGAGGGAATAAAAAAAACGCAGGATGTCAAGGCGGACTTATTGATGAACTGTTTACAGCCGTACTGTGATTTTATAACTTTCCAATAAATTGGCATCAACAATACTATCTTAAGGACTCTTTTGAAATGACAGAAATAGAACTCCGAGAATGCAAGCCGTGGCGTGAGGTTGCAAACCTGCCAGCCGGCAATGATTTTGTGAGAGTTTTCTGTATCACAAACGATGAATTTGAAAAACAATCTACTCCCACTAATAGTCGTCATTGCTTTAACGGGATGCTCTGAAACGGATGAACCCAGAAGTGGCGAAAATCCCCAATCGGGCAGGTATTTACTTTCAGGTAAAGTTGAAAAAGGCCCATTTGTCCGTGGCTCATCTATCAGTGTTCAACCGCTCAATGAGAAAATGACCGCCATCGGCACGGTTTTCAACGGTGAAATCCGCGACGACGCCGGCTCTTTTGACCTCGGCCAAATAGAACTTGCTTCGCAATTTGTTCGCATCGCAACCGATGGCTACTACTACAACGAGGTTAGCGGTAATCTTTCAACAGGTCAGCTTCACCTTATCGCTCTCGCTGACCTTTCTGACAGAAGCACCGTCAATGTTAATATCTTAACGCACCTCAAATCGGCGCGTATTCAGAACCTCATGCAAGGTGGTAAGACCTTTGCCGAGGCTGACAAGCAAGCTCAAAAAGAATTGCTATCTCAGTTTGGCTTGCAAAAATACGAATCCACTCCGGCGGAGTCTATGACTATCACGGCAGGAACCGATGGCTCTGGTGTCCTTATCGCAATTTCTTCGCTTGTGCTAAATAGGCGTTCAGATGCAGAAATTACTCAATACCTTTCCTCTCTGTCGCAAGACCTTGCCGATGATGGCTCGTTTTCAGAGGAAAATATGAAGTCTATTGCCATTGATAGGGCCGATTTCCGTAATAATCTCGATTTTCTTGTATCTAACATCAAATCTCGATACGACGAGTTAAATCAATCTGTACAGGTGCCTGACTTACGTTTTTTCTATGACTGGAACGGTGATGGCATCGCCGGAAATGAAGTCAATGATAATCCCCAAATCACTCTTTCTCGCGAAAGTGTGGAATTTGATTACAACGGTGGTTCCGCTGAAATTACGGTTACTTCCAATGTCGTTCTTTCATTGGAGAAACCCAAAGACTCTGACGGCTATTTGGACGTAACCCCTGACGATTCATATATAGAGGATTCGTTTGTTAGTGGCTTCTACAAAGACAACGACCCCGAAGGTGCTTCAATGACTGTTTCTTCAACTTATGAAAACGGAAAGCTTACTATTTCCGTTCCCAAGTCAGAACGTCATACAAAGCAAGAACGCACCGTTGTGTTGTATGACCTTATGGGTGAAATCCGCGTATCAATCCCTGTATCGCTTGAAGCCAAACCACGCACTCCGTATGAAACCAAACCCGAATTGGGAGATCAAGGACGGGCAATCGTTTCAGGTTCATTCGCGAAATTGGCATCTGCTCTTTCATGGATGTATTACGTTGAACGTGGCTATACCGGTATGTACCAATATTATGACGTGAAATGTCCGATGTCTGTTAACGACAATTTCAATTCACGAGCCTTTAGAAACGCTTATCAGGCAGTTGCTCAAAACAACCAAGTAATTAAGTCCCTAACCAGTGCAGGGTATTCTGATGCAATCCCATTCTTTACGTTGTTGAATGCAATTATATATTCAGAGATGGTTGACAAGTGGGGGAATATCGGAATTGTAGAATTGGCTAAAGATGAATATGCCGGTCCGGTTCAACAATCCGTGTCAGCAACTCTTAGATACCTCGAAACAAAACTTGATGAGATCTCATCATGTTTCTCAGATCGCAAATTAAATACAAACTTTAATGCGGATGATGCTTTCGATATGTCTAAGGACGTGTGGCGTATGGCTAAAGCAAACGTCTATATGGCTCTCAACGAACCATCTCACGCCATGTCATATCTTCAGGAAATTGTCGATAGCCGCCGTTACTCGCTCTTGCCGGGCAACGAATATGAAGCAAACAGTGGTACTGTCTTGTATATCACCGTGCCCGATGAGGTTATGCAAGGGCATACAATGAGTTACTATTCGTATGCCGACGTGCTTCTGCTTTTGGCTGAATGCAACATCGCCACCGGCAATGCAGCAAAGGCTATGTCGCTTATTAATCAGGTAGCCAAAGCGAATAATATCTCGGTCTGTGGCGATGGCATCGCCGATATTGAAACTCTGCGCAAGCAGCTATTCATTCCCCGATACTTCGCTTTCCAAAAGCGCAACAGTCTCGGAGGCTACGCTTCTTATCAGCATCTATGGCCGATTCCGGGCGACCAACTCATGGTGTCTACAGGATGGACTCAAAACCCCGGCTATTAGTCCTTAATTATGAAATGCCATACCCCAGTTCGGTATAAGGTGCAGAGTCCGAGGGCAAATGCAATATTAGCAAAAATGTTTGAAAAACTCTATTGTTGGAGTAGAGAAATTTAGTTTTTTCCGCCTAAAGTCAAAGTCGAAACGCAATATTCACCTGCATAGTTTCATTTTTTGAGG
>CAMWVS010000020.1 GCA_947177775.1 uncultured Prevotella sp. | reverse complement strand
ATATAAAGATTATTAATAACAAAGGATTTGTATGATTTTTAAATTTTGAAGTATCATACTTTAAAGTTCTTTTTCCCGCATAAATTCGTCGGCAATATAGAGGTCGCCATATAGATAGAGCCCTGTGCTTTTATCGTGAAGGTCGGCGCATGTCCGGCTCTCGTAGAACATCTGTAAGGCATGGAGTGGGGTAGTGGTCAATCGTCGTGACAGTTCCATTGATATGGCGGCGATGCGGTTGCTCATGATGATTTCCTGTATTACCGGTGATTTGACGGGGTCGTCATAGTTGTTCTGTTCCATAATATGTGAGGTGTTTGTCGGCTATGTCTTGATTGAGGATACAAATCTGATTGTTCGGGCTGTGCATTGATAAGCGTGTGAGGGCTGTATTGACGTCCATCAGTCCGGCCATGTAGAGGTTGACGGTGTCTATGACGCGGTCGTCAGCAATACCTCCTTCTATATAGTCGTATTTTTCTGCGACATTGTGCCCTTGTCTGCTTGCGACGATAAATTCAAGCCATTCGATGTCGTATGCCTTGAATATCTTGCAACGGGCTTCTTTTAAGATTGTTTCTCGATCCAACAGGTATATGTTGAGCATAGGTTTCATATTTCTGCGTCCGGCGGTTATTGCCGCCCATGCTTCTGCCTGCCGGCGTATGTCAGTGAGATAGAAACCCTGTCCGAAGTCGAGATGGACTCTTCCAAGTTTGCATAGAGGATGTTTTACGGGCTCTGTGCCTCCATGATATACGGTTATCATTTTCATGACGGTCTCTCCTCCCAGTTTTTTAGACATTCGGCCATGCCGGCAGCGAGGTTTTCCCGGCTTTCGCTATGCAGCAACTCATAGTTTGGGATGATGTAGTTCTCAATCATTCCAACGTGCTTCATCCTTTGATAGACATCCCGATAGCTTACGTTGAGCAGACGTGCGGTTGACTCAATGCAGGTGGCGACAAAGGCCATGATGACTTGAGTCTTTGGTATCTCGATGAGTTGTTCCATATATTATTATGTATAGAATATGTGACGCTGTTATATTGCAAAGATACATTTTAATCCATTTCCTCCAAAAGATTTTGGTGACAAAATGGTTGGAAAGGACAAATCCGTGTGCGTTTCCACATTTTTTTGCTTTTAATAATATTCTTTGCGATTATTTTATTACCTTTGCATCGCTTTTTAAGGCGTACAAATTTGTAATATTATAATATTTTTATGTATTTTATCTTGTTACTTACCGTTCTTGTAACGGCTATTGTACTGGTAGCAGCGGCCTATGTAATCGCGAAACTCATCGGCCCGCGCTCATATAACAAGGTAAAAGGTGAGCCATTCGAGTGCGGTATCCCGACTCGTGGTTCGTCTTGGTTACCTATGTCTGTGGGCTACTACTTGTTCGCTATTCTATTCCTCATGTTCGATGTGGAGACAGTTTTTCTGTATCCCTGGGCTGTGGTAGTTAAGGAGTTCGGTGCTATGGCGCTGCTTAGCATCGGTTTCTTCCTGTTGGTACTTGTATTTGGCTTGGCGTATGCCTGGCGGAAAGGAGCATTGGAATGGAAGTGAGAAAGCCGCATATCAAGAGTATTCCTTACGCAGAGTTTAAGGATAACGAGTCATTGGAGAAAATTGTCAATGAGCTTCACGAGGGTGGTGTAGATGTGTTTGTCGGTTCGCTCGACCAGGCCATCAACTGGGGACGCAGCAACTCGCTGTGGTCTCTGACGTTTGCGACGAGCTGCTGCGGTATCGAGTTTATGGCCGTGGGATGTGCCCGCTATGACTTCGCCCGTTTCGGATTCGAGGTTACGCGCAACTCTCCCCGTCAGGCCGACCTCATCATGTGTGCCGGCACGATTACACACAAGATGGCTCCGGTCCTGAAGCGTCTGTATGACGAGATGGCCGAGCCGAAGTATGTTGTGGCCGTGGGCGGCTGCGCCATTTCCGGCGGCCCGTTCAAGGGTAGCTACCACGTGGTGAAGGGCATCGAGGAGATTGTGCCGGTAGACGTGTTCGTGCCCGGCTGTCCTCCGCGTCCGGAGGCCATTCTCTACGGCATGATGCAGCTGCAGCGTAAGGTGAAGATTGAGAAATTCTTCGGAGGTCGCAACCACAAGGAGAAGAAGCCTCTGGTGGTGACTGATGTTCCGGAAGACTTTAAAAAATAATATAAGGAAGACGAAACGATGAAATTAGAAAACAGACAATTCGAATTGAACGTGTTTGCCGCAGAGATGGCAAAACTGAAGAACGAAAAGCATTTCGACTTCCTTGTGACTATCGTTGGTGAGGACTTCGGCGAGGAAGGTCTGGGATGTATCTACATCCTTGAAAACACGCAGACACATGAGCGTATGAGCGTGAAGGCTGTCAACGCCGATCGCAACGAACCGTACATACCTACGGTGATGCACCTGTGGAAGAGTGCCGAGATTCTGGAACGCGAGGTCTACGACTTCTTCGGCATCAAGTTCCTCGGCCATAAGGACATGCGCCGCATATTCCTGCGTTCGGACTTTGAGGGCTATCCTTTCCGCAAGGACTACGACATGAGCGCCGGGAACAACAAGTATGTGCTGACTGACGATCCTGAGCCCGACTATACTTTCGAGTACAGTCTCAACAAGGACGGAAAGCTCGTTGCAACGAAGCGCCCGCTGTTCGGCGACGACGACTATGTCATCAACATCGGTCCGCAGCACCCTGCCACCCATGGTGTGCTCCGTCTGCAGACCGTGCTTGACGGCGAGACAATCAAGAAGATCTATCCCCATTGCGGATATATCCACCGCGGCATAGAGAAGATGTGCGAGAGCTACACCTATCCGCAGACGCTGGCCCTGACCGACCGTATGGACTATCTTAGCGCCATGATGAACCGTCACGCCCT
Source organism: uncultured Prevotella sp. (assembly GCA_947177775.1). Classification (GTDB taxonomy): domain Bacteria; phylum Bacteroidota; class Bacteroidia; order Bacteroidales; family Bacteroidaceae; genus Prevotella. The sequence goes on along the minus strand of CAMWVS010000020.1, from coordinate 41,604 downwards.
CTGCTCTGTCATTGAGGAAGCCATGGGCGTGGAACTGACTGACCGCATCAAGTATATCCGCACTATTATGGACGAGCTGCAGCGTCTTGACAGCCACCTGCTGTTCTACGGATGCTGCGCGCAGGACCTCGGAGCGCTGACCGCATTCATATATGGTATGCGCGACCGCGAGCAGGTGCTCAACGTCATGGAGGAGACCACCGGCGGACGTCTGATTCAGAACTACTACCGCATTGGCGGATGTCAGGAAGACATCGACCCCAACTTCGTTCAGAACGTGAAGAAGCTGTGTGCCTATATGAAGCCGATGTTCCAGGAGTATCGCGATATCTTCACCGGCAATGTCATTCTTCAGAACCGTTTCAGGAACGTCGGCAAACTCTCTATGGAGAACGCCATCAGCTACGGATGTACCGGAGGTACGGGCCGTGCTGCAGGATGGCACAACGACGTGCGCAAGAACCATCCATACGATATGTACGGCAAGGTTGAATTCGACGAGATTACTTATCAGAACGGCGACTGTTTCGACCGTTATATGGTACGTATGGACGAGATGGAGCAGAGCATCCGCATCATCGAACAACTCATCGACAACATCCCCGCCGGCGACTTCTATGTCAAGCAGAAGCCTATCATCCGCGTCCCGGAAGGACAGTGGTATACGTCGTGTGAGGGAAGCCGCGGTGAAATCGGTGTATATCTCGATTCCAAGGGTGACAAGAGTCCTTACCGCCTGAAGTTCCGTCCGATGGGTCTGCCGCTGGTATCGGCCATGGACGAGATGTTGCGCGGCGAGAAGATTGCCGACCTGATTGCTGTGGGCGCTACATTAGATTACGTAATTCCTGATATTGACAGATAATTATGATTTTTGATTTTAGTATAGTAACAACTTGGTTCGACAGCCTCCTGCGCGAGACTCTCGGTTTGGGAGACTTCCTGTCGATACTCATTGAGTGCGTAATTGTGGGTGTGTTCATCCTTGCGGCATACGCCATGCTGGCCATCGTGCTCATTTTCATGGAGCGCAAGGTGTGCGCCTACTTCCAGTGCCGTCTCGGCCCGATGCGTGTCGGTCCCTGGGGCGTGTTCCAGGTGTTTGCCGATGTGCTGAAGATGCTCCAGAAGGAGATTTTCTTTGTTGACAAGGCTGACAAGCTGCTTTATCTCGTAGCTCCGTTCCTTGTGCTTATCGCTTCAGTCGGAACGTTCTCGTTCATGCCTTGGAACAAGGGTGCGGGCATCCTCGACTTCAATGTCGGCATATTCCTGCTCACGGCAATCTCCGGTATCGGTGTTGTCGGCGTGTTCCTCGCCGGATGGGGTTCAAACAACAAGTATAGTGTCGTGTCGGCCATGCGTGGCGCCGTTCAGATGATTTCTTACGAGATGTCGCTCTGCCTCTGCCTTATCACAGCCGTCGTGCTCACCGGAACGATGCAGATCAGCGGTATCGTTGAGGCACAGGGCGGACCGTTCGGATGGCTTGTCTTCCAGGGACATATCCCTGCAATCATCGCTTTCCTCGTGTTCCTTGTGGCCGGTAACGCCGAGGCCAACCGTGGCCCGTTCGACCTTCCCGAGGCTGAGAGCGAGCTGACTGCCGGTTATCACACGGAGTATTCGGGTATGGGCTTCGGCTTCTTCTATCTGGCCGAGTATCTCAATATGTTCGTCATTGCCGGTGTCGCCACAACGGTGTTCCTCGGCGGATGGATGCCTATCCATGTCGGAATCGAAGGTTTCGACGCCGTGATGGACTATATCCCCGGAATCGTCTGGTTCCTCGGCAAGGCGTTTGCCCTTGTCTGGGTATTGCTCTGGATACGCTGGTCGTTCCCGCGTCTGCGCATTGACCAGATACTGAGACTTGAGTGGAAATATCTCATGCCGTTGTCACTGCTCAACCTTGTGCTCATGACTGTCATCGTAGCACTGGGATGGTATATCAAGTAATCACGGCGGAATATAAAATTCATTAGACAAATGGAAAATAACAATTCATATTTCGGAGGAGCAGTGAAAGGCGTAAAGTCGCTGCTCACCGGTCTGGGAGTCACCATGAAGGAATACTTCATCCCGAAGGTGACAGAGCAGTATCCGGAAAACCGCAAGACAACGCTGCACGTGTCTGAGCGTCATCGCGGACGTCTCGTCATGCCGCACGATGCCGAGGGCAACCACAAGTGCATCGCCTGCACGCTGTGCGAGAAGGCATGCCCCAACGGAACAATCAAGATTACGTCGGAGATGCGTGAGACGGAGGACGGCAAGAAAAAGAAGTTCCTGACCGACTATCAGTATGATCTCGGTGACTGTATGTTCTGCCAGCTTTGTGTCAACGTTTGTCCCCAGGACGCCATCAAGTTTACAAACGATTTCGAGAATTCAACCTTTGAACGTGGTTCGCTGGTGCTCCACCTCGACAAGGAAGTGAAGTATGAGCCGTCGCTGCCCAATATCATTGACGGTGGCTCGCCTATCGAAATCGGCAAGTGGAACACTAAAAAATAATTAGGAGGACGATAGTATTATGGCTAATTTAGTAATGTTTATAATCCTTGCCGTTGTCATTCTCGGCTCTGCCGTTATGTGTGTGACGACGACCCGTATCATGCGGGCAGCCACTTTCATGCTGTTCGTTCTCTTCGGAGTGGCCGGACTCTACTTCCTGCTTGACTATACTTATCTTGGAGCTGCCCAGATCAGCGTTTATGCCGGTGGTGTTACGATGATCTATGTGTTTGCCATCCAGCTTGTCGGCAAGCGCACATTGCAGGGTCTTGTAGAGCGTGTCAAGTGCAGTCGTGCCATTTGCGGCGCCTGTGTGTCACTTCTCGGTTTTGCCGTTGTGGCACTCATATTGCTCAAGAATGACTTCATCACCAAGGCCTGCTGTGCCACAGACGGCGTAGAGGTGCCTATGAGTGTTATCGGTCAGGCCCTGCTCGGCAGCGAGAAATATCAGTATGTGCTCCCGTTCGAGTTCATCTCTGTGTTCCTGCTCGCATGTATCATCGGAGGTATTGTAGTATCAAGAAAAGAAGAGGAGAAATAATTTATGGTACCAGTAGAATGTTATTTCGTGCTTAGCGCACTGTTGTTCTTCATCGGCGTGTTCGGTTTCGTCACCCGCCGCAACCTGATAGCCATGCTCATCTCCATCGAGCTTGTGCTCAATGCCGTCGATCTCAATTTCGCTGCATTCAACCGTCTGTTGTTCCCCGGAGAGTTCGAGGGCTTTTTCATGACCCTGTTCTCCATCGGAGTGAGCGCGGCTGAAAGTGCGGTGGCTATCGCGATTATTATCAATGTTTACCGTAACTTCAACAGCGACCAGGTGAACAGTATTGAAAACATGAAATTTTAATGTGAGTTATGGATTATAGTTTTGTATTTCTAATACTTCTTCTGCCGCTGCTCTCTTTCCTTGTATTGGGACTGGCCGGCATGAAGATGCCGCATAAGACAGCCGGACTCATCGGTACCACATCGTTGGGTATTGTGACCGTTTTGTCTTATTATACAGCTTTCTGTTATTTTACGGCAGAGCGTGGGGCTGACGGAGCGTTTGCTACATTGGTTCCCTACAACTTCACATGGTTGCCGCTCGGGGCTCTCAACTTCGACCTCGGTATAATGCTCGACCCCATTTCCGTGATGATGCTTATCGTGATAAGCACAGTCAGCCTGATGGTACATATCTATTCGTTCGGCTATATGCACGGCGAAAAGGGTTTCCAGCGCTACTATGCCTATCTGAGCCTTTTCACGATGTCTATGCTCGGACTTGTTGTTGCCACGAACATCTTCCAGATGTATCTGTTCTGGGAGCTTGTGGGTGTGAGCTCATATCTGCTCATCGGTTTCTACTATCCGCTTCAGGCCGCTGTCTCAGCTTCAAAGAAGGCGTTCATCGTCACACGCTTTGCTGATATGTTCTTCCTTATCGGTATCCTTATCTTCGGTTACTATACAGGTTCGTTCAGCTTCTCGTTTGCCGGTGATGTCGTTATGGGCGACGGAACGGCTCCGTTCATCCCCGTTGACGTAATGAAGGCCGTAGCCGCAGGCGGATTCATCCTGCCCACGGCTCTCGTGCTGATGTTCATTGGCGGTGCCGGTAAGAGCGCCATGTTCCCGTTGCACATCTGGTTGCCCGACGCCATGGAAGGCCCGACACCTGTCAGCGCCCTTATCCATGCCGCAACGATGGTTGTTGCCGGTGTGTTCCAGATTGCACGTCTGTTCCCTCTGTGGGTTGAGTATGCCCCCGGCCAGATGAGTATTGTTGTCTGGGTCGGCGTGTTCACCGCCTTCTATGCCGCTGCTGTTGCCTGTGCGCAGAGCGACATCAAGCGTGTGCTCGCTTTCTCGACAATTTCCCAGATAGCCTTCATGATGGTTGCGCTCGGCGTCTGCCTGCCCGGCCATCACGGTGAGGTTCTCGACAATCACGCGCAGCTCGGCTATATGGCATCCATGTTCCACCTGTTCACACACGCCATGTTCAAGGCTTGTCTGTTCCTCGGTGCCGGATGTATCATCCATGCCGTTCATTCAAACGAGATGTCAACGATGGGCGGACTCCGCAAGTATATGCCCATCACGCATATCACATTCCTCATCTCTTGTCTTGCCATTGCCGGTATACCGTTCTTCTCTGGTTTCAGCTCCAAGGACGAGATTATCACCGCATGCTTTGCTTATAGCCCCGTTGTCGGTTGGATTATGACCGGTGTGGCCGCCATGACCGCCTTCTACATGTTCCGTCTTTACTACGGAATATTCTGGGGAACAGAGAATAAGGAACTCCACGCCCATCACACACCCCACGAGGCTCCGCTCAACATGACTCTGCCGCTCATCGTGCTTTGTGTGATTACCGTAGGTGTCGGTGTCTACACGACAATCGCCGGTTTCGCAGGGTGGGGGGGCAGCTTCGGCAGCTTCGTTACGGCATCCGGCGCAGAGTATAATATCCACTTTGATGTTCAGGTGGCTGCGACGAGCACCGTCATCGCCATCATCAGCATTGCTCTTGCCACCTATATATATAAAGGTGAGAAGCAGCCTGTAGCCGACAAACTCTACAGCATGTTCCCCAAACTCCATCGTGCCGCCTACAAGCGCTTCTATATGGACGAGGTTTACATGTTCGTTACGCATAAGATTATTTTCCGCTGCGTCAGCACGCCCATCGCATGGTTCGACCGTCATGTCATCGACGGAACATTCGACTTCCTTGCCTGGGGAGCCAACGAGGCCGGAGAGACCATCCGTCCGTGGCAGAGTGGCGACGTGCGCAAGTATGCCGTATGGTTCATTACGGGCACTGTGGCCTTAACATTAGTATTACTTTGCATATAATCAGAAAAGATGAATATATTAAGTCTATTCGTAGTAATCCCCGTCCTGATGTTGCTCGGCCTTTGGGCTGCCCGCAATCTCAGTCAGGTACGTGGTGTGATGGTGGCCGGTTCGACAGCCCTGCTGGCCCTGTCAATATGGCTGGTGTTCGCGTTCCTCGATATGCGTGCCACTATGCCTGCCGAGGAATATCCCATGCTGTTCACCGACAGCATACCTTGGTTTGAGCCTTTGAACATTGCCTATTCAGTTGGCGTCGACGGAATTTCCGTTGTCATGCTGCTTCTTTCGAGTATTATCGTGTTCACCGGAACATTTGCCTCATGGCAGCTCAAGCCGATGACAAAAGAGTATTTCCTGTGGTTCACGTTGCTTTCAACCGGTGTTTACGGATTCTTCATCTGCACCGACATGTTCACCATGTTCATGTTCTATGAGGTTGCTCTTATCCCGATGTACCTTCTTATCGGAGTGTGGGGAAGTGGCAACAAGGAATATGCAGCCATGAAGCTGACGCTGATGCTCATGGGAGGTTCAGCCCTTCTCATCATCGGTATTCTCGGCATCTACTATTTCAGTGGTGCGACAACGATGAACGTTCAGGAAATAGCCGCTATGCACAACATCCCCGTTGATGTACAGAAGATTTTCTTCCCGTTCATCTTCATCGGTTTCGGTGTACTCGGTGCTCTGTTCCCGTTCCACACATGGTCTCCCGACGGTCACGCTTCGGCTCCTACAGCCGTTTCCATGCTCCATGCCGGTGTGCTTATGAAGCTCGGTGGTTACGGATGTTTCCGTGTGGCAATGTTCCTGCTGCCTGATGCAGCCCAGGAACTGGCGTGGGTGTTCCTTATCCTCACAACCATCTCTGTGGTTTACGGTGCCCTTTCGGCCTGTGTTCAGACAGACTTGAAGTATATCAACGCATATTCTTCAGTGTCTCACTGCGGACTTGTGCTCTTCGCACTGCTCATGATGACCAAGACAGCCTGTACCGGAGCTATTCTCCAGATGCTTTCCCACGGACTTATGACGGCTCTCTTCTTCGCCCTCATCGGTATGATCTACGGTCGTACACACACACGTGACATCCGTAAGTTGGGCGGTCTGATGAAGATAATGCCTTTCCTCAGCGTGGGCTATGTCATTGCCGGTCTTGCCAACCTCGGTCTTCCGGGATTCTCCGGTTTCATCGCCGAGATGACCATCTTCGTGGGCTCGTTCGAGAACGCCGACATGTTCCACCGTGTGGCTACGATCATCGCTTGTACGTCAATCGTTGTTACGGCCGTTTACATCTTGCGCACAGTAGGCAAGATTCTTTTCGGCAATGTTGCCGACCCGCACTATCTTGAGCTTACCGATGCCACTTGGGACGAGCGCTTCTCTGTCTGCTGCCTCATTTTCTGCGTGGCCGGTCTCGGATCGTTCCCCTTGTGGGCAAGCAATATCATTAGCGATGGCGTGGCACCGATTCTCAGCGTAATTAACTTCTAAAAATTATCAGGAAAAATGGATTACAGTCAATTTTTTAATATGCTGCCGGAGGCCACACTGATGGCTATCCTGGTAATAGTATTCATTGCTGATTTCGCACTGCACGGAAACGACAAAAAGCACACTGTGCTATATGGACTTACCGGACTGCTCATGCTCGCCCAGATTGCTCCTTGCGCTCTCGCTGAGCCTACTTCCGCTTTCGGTGGTCTCTATGTCACGAGCAATGCTGTCAACGTGATGAAGCTCATTCTCACCGCCGGCACGCTCATTGTGCTTATAATGGCTCAGCCTTGGCTCAATCGCGGCGACGTGAAGAACAAGGCCGGAGAATTCTATATGCTCGTCATTTCGACTCTGCTCGGTATGTACATGATGATGTCTTCAGGCCACTTCCTCATGTTCTTCCTCGGTCTTGAAATGGCATCAGTGCCCATGGCATGCCTCGTGGCTTTCGACAAGATGAAGAAGAACTCTGCCGAGGGTGCCGCCAAGTTCATCCTTACGGCAACATTCTCAAGCGGTGTGATGCTCTACGGCATATCGTTCATCTACGGAGCCGTCGGTACACTCTATTTCGATGATGTAGCCGCACAGATATCAACTTCTCCCCTCACCATCATGGGACTTGTGTTCTTCTTCAGCGGACTCGGCTTCAAGATTTCTCTCGTGCCGTTCCACTTCTGGACCGCTGATACCTATCAGGGAGCTCCCACAGCCGTTACAGGCTATCTCAGTGTAATCTCTAAAGGAGCCGCAACGCTTACCCTCATGATGATACTCTGCAAGGTGTTCGCTCCGATGGTAGACTATTGGGAGTATCTGCTTTCTATCGTTATCGTGCTCACCATCACCATCGGCAACCTGTTTGCCATCCGTCAGAACGAGCTCAAGCGCTTCATGGCGTTCAGTTCAATCTCTCAGGCCGGTTATATCATGCTTGCTGCCATCGGCGCCAGCACAACCGGTGTGGCCGCACTGACATACTACGTTCTTGTCTATGTAGTGGCCAACCTGAGCGTCTTCACCGTGATCAGCGTTGTGGAGCAGAACAATAACGGTATGACACGTATGAACGGCTACAACGGACTCTACAAAACCAATCCCAAGCTCGCTTTCCTTATGACGTTAGCTCTGTTCTCCCTCGCCGGTATTCCGCCGTTTGCAGGTATGTTCAGCAAGTTCTTCGTCTTCATGGCAGCAGCAGAGCAGGGTTCGTTCATGGCATATTTCGTTGTGTTCATAGCCTTGATAAACACGGTAGTCAGTCTTTACTACTATCTGCTGATAGTTAAGGCCATGTACATCAACAATGAGGAAGCACCGCTGCCAACGTTCCGTAGCGACTGCAATACCCGTCTGGCCCTTGCCCTCTGTACGGCCGGCATCGTGGCTTTCGGTGTATTCAGCTGCGTATATGAGTGGATTGCAGCCGCAGCCAACTGATAAATCATTTCTGAAATACACAACGACACAGCGGGTCATACGGAAATTTCCTTGCGGGAAGCCGTATGCCCCGCTTTTCTTATATCTGATAGAGTCACGTGAGGCGTTCGAATCTGTTCCATACCAACCCGCTTGTTCCTGTTGCCCTCAGTCTTGTTGCGGGCATATACGTGGGTGACAGTCTTCTTTTTCATGTAACGACGTCATGTTGGTTTGCCGTCATCTATATACTGCTTGCCGTATGCTATGTCATCTTCAGGCGTCCGCTGCTTCAGAGTGTGTTGCTTAATGTTTCAGTCTTTTGTCTCGGTTGCATGCTTATAAGCAGGACAGAAGATACATTTCCTGTTGTTTATCCGGAAGAAGAAACCGACTATGATGCCGTAGTCGCGAGCGAACCGGAAGAACGTGGACGCGTTATGCGTTTCGACATTATAATAACATCCGGTCCGTACGTTGGCCATACAGTAAAGGCATCTTTATTGAAAGATACAGTAGCGCGTCGCTATTCAGGCATAATGGCAGGTGATGGCCTGAAAGTTCGTTCCTTGTTGCGTCCGCCGTCAAATATCCATGGTTCTGATTTTGACTATGTCACATATCTGAAGGCGAATGGCATATCCGGTCAGACATTCATTTATTACCGTAATTGGGAAAAAGCCAGTGTCGACGTCAGTTGCATATCTGCAGTCCGTCGCGCACGCATAGTCTTTCTCCGTTATCGTCACAGACTGTTGGAACAATATCGTAGTTTTGGACTTGACGGTCAGGAACTTGCAGTCGTTTCAGCCATGACTCTTGCCCATCGGGCAGACCTGTCTCCGGAGTTGCGCAAGGTTTATTCTCTTTCCGGAGTTTCCCATATTCTTGCACTCTCCGGAATGCATCTCAGTGTGATATATTTCCTTCTTTCAATCATTTTTTCCGGCGGCCGTTTCACGTTATTGCGCGAACTAATGATTATTATCCTCATCTGGGCATACGTTTTTGTTGTTGGAATGCCGATATCCGTTGTGCGTTCTGCCATTATGATAAGCGCTTTTTCTTTTGCAGCGGTGATTGGGCATGACCGTGCCTCTCTGAACATCCTGTCACTTGCGGCTTTAATCATACTCATTGCCAATCCGTTCAGTCTTTATGACGTGGGCTTTCAGCTGTCGTTTCTTTCAGTGGCTTCAATCCTCATTCTTTATAAGCCGGTTGTCGGTATCGTATCTGTCAAGTTCCGTTTGAGCCATCGCATTTTCTCCTGGTTCTGGAGTCTCACGGTCATGTCATTCACAGCCCAGCTTGTCACCGCCCCGCTTGTGGTCTATTATTTCGGAACGGTTTCTTTTGTTTCCTTGTTGTCAAACATCGTGGCCGTTCCCGCCGTCACCGTCATACTCTATTTGGCTTTGTCGGCGTTAGTTCTTTGTTTCATTCCAGCTGTTCAGCACTTGATTGTCTCACTGCTCATAAAAGTTGTTGTTTGTCTCAACGCCTATCTCTTTTGGCTCTCCTCTATGCCAGGTTCATCTCTTTCCGGCATACATATCAATATATTCCAGCTGATTGGCATCTACGTGATAATATTCTCGTTGGTGATATTGTGCAGGATATTCTATCGCCGCTATTTCTATAGCGTTCTTTCAATGTAGCGTGCTTCCGGTATTCCAAAGAGGATATATGTCTATTGCGCTAAAGTTGTTGTGATTGATTTTAATCTTTATTCAGGGCCGTTCCCTTTCATCTTCCTTTCATGCAAATCAGCGGCCCTCATCTTTCATCTCGTGTGACAAATCGAGGAAAAAGTCGTGGCCGAGAATTTTGGATATGCGCGTCAGCAGCTCCGTGTCGATTGACTGCCGTCGGAATATGTCATATACATTCGTGCGGTCACAGTGTAGCTGGGCAGCGAACCAAGTCACCGTGTGTGCCTTGGGATGCCTGTCGAGTTCTGCCTTTATCATATTGCCGACGTGACACATCGTTTTGTCCTTTCTCCTTATTATATATATGTGTGTGTCACGCACGTCCCCTTAGTGACCCAATTCCAATCAGGATGGCTGTTGCCGTTGGGACATAAAAAAAGCGCAGGACGATGTGCAGTTTATCTTATTCGAGGCATCGCCAAACGCCTTCCCAGAAATAAACAGTCCACTCCCACGCCTTGATCGAATATCGATAGTCCCTTGCCGGGAGTGGATATACGACAAGCCGAGGCGCTTTTTGACTGCTCTCTCCTTCTGGTAATTTTGGCGAAATTTCGAATAAAGGATAAAGCAAAAACGCTTCTTTTCCATAATGTCCCGGACATGGCCGTGGCCAATGTCCGTCTGCAAAGTTACTGAATTATATCCGAAAAACAGTTTCTCCGGCCCATTGTTTTTGCATGTCTCTTGTCTCTTTTTGTCTTTATTCAGCCTTTCAGGGGTGGACGTGTCGAGCGTTGTTCAACATCGTGTATAGAAATAGGCTACGTCATGTAGAACTATCCGCAATATTCTTTTGACGGCGGACATTCTTTTTCACGCTATCTTTGCATGAGGATTTTCATTACAATAGTGAAGAGCCGGATTATTTATTTAATATCAATAACATTATAAATTATGAAAAAGACATTTGAATTGGTTGGTATGTGGCTTATGGCCATGGTGTTGTGCTGCAATTTTACGGCCTGCAGCAGTGATGACGATGATAATGAAGACGGTGGGGGTGGTGCAAACGGCGGGAAGCGGCTTGTCTCGATAAAGTATAACAGCCGTGATTCCTATACCGGAGATGTTTATATACATGTGCGTCGTTTTGAGTATGACAACTCAGGAAGGATTGTCAAAGATATAGATTCTGACTATGAATCCGATTGTATCACTACATATGAGTATGGCGAGAACAAAATAACGAGGACAATCAGGGAAGACCCCTATGTTGACCGTTATGAATATTCATTGCGTGACGGCCGTATCGTGAAGCTGAAGACTGATTCTGGTGTGACATCATATAAATATGACGGAAACAAACTTATCAATGGTGCCAATTACGGAGATGGTTCTCCCTACGATCTCATTACATGGGATGGTGACAATATCGCTACTTGCGGTGTGGAGGCATACACTTATTCAAATCTGGAGTCTTCCATCGGTTGGAACGAGTATGAAGACGGGATAGACGACGTCCTCTACAACCAGGGCTATTTCGGCGACCGTTCACGCAATCTTATGGCTACCGGCGGTTGTATTGATTATGGTGCTGCGACAAGTTATACATACGAGGTGAACGGCGGCTACGTGACAAAGGCCGTAGGCTCCAATGGTGGTTCCATTGAATATGTTTGGGAATGAGATTTGATTTCAAAGAAATAGGCGCGCCGACCACTGGTGTGCCTATTTTTTGAATATGCAATTTGATATGTTGAAAAGCCGTGGTGTTACACGCCTTTTTCACAACCTGTTGGCTTCTTCATTCTGTATCCGTTGTCTTGAGCAAATCGGCAATCAATATTGTAAAGTCTCTGATATCTCCCTCTACGCTCGCCTTTTCTAAGGCTTGCATATAGGAACTCCGTTTTTCTACCGGGATAATTGTCCATGAATAGCCACCCGTTGCAAGCATGGTGTTCATTATGAACCGGCTCATTCTGCCGTTGCCATCATTGTATGGATGTATAAATCCGAACAGGAAATGTCCAAGAATGGCTCTGACGGCAGGATGTTTCTCTTCTCGCAGCAGATGGAAATACTCGGGCATGGCATCACGTACAGCCTCATAGTTCATTGGTGTGTGGCGTGAACCGCGAATATAGACAGGGCGGTTGCGATAGCCCACGATGGCAGACGGTTTGTAGAGACCGGCTGCTACCAAAGGTTGCCACATCTCGAAATACCAGCCTCCGTGATCGTCATCAACGGCTGTTCCTGCATCAGAGCCTTCAATGATTTTGGTAATTGTGGCTTTCACGGCTTGGAACGACTGATAGTATCCTCTGGCCACCAATGCGTTATGGGTGTCCTTGTCTTCCTTCTTGGGGTCCCAATTGCCGCTCTTCACTTTTTCAATCAGTTCGTCAGATACCTTATAGCCTTCGATTGAAAGAGAATGATAGGCGTCCTCCGTGTATTTGTCATCCAATTGTTTGAGCAGTTCTGTTATGTCGGTAGGTGTGGCATTTGGGACAGGAAAATTCTCGATGACGGTCCGGCGCATTTCGCTCCACATCAGTGACAGGCGTGCGACGTATGGCGATGCCGGGGTGGGTGAAAGATTTTCCACTTTATCCTCAAACGGATCTTCTTCACGTATGTCATATCCCAGACGTTTCATGTAGGCAAGGATATTATTTGCAATTTTCTCCCTTCCGATATTCCTGAAAGCTCCGGCAAGGCGACCTGCGCGTGTGCTTGCGCCTACATCGGCAAGAATCCCATAAATATCAGATTCGTCCTTTAACATTTGAAGACTTGTTCTCGCCGAAATTGGATTTTGGCGGAAATAAGTGGGGGAAACATATACCAACGCTTCTGCCAGTGAATACATTCTTACGCCATATTCAGGGTGGATGTATATTGATTCTGGCAATTTGGCTTTCAGGTTGAACAGGCTTGTTCCATATAACAACAATGTGACGTTATTGTTTCCGTCAGGGTTGCGGATGATGGTTTGGGTCGGGACGGTGGTGTTTCCGGAATGAAGGTCAAGAGACTGTTCAGCCGTAAGACACCAACTGTTGCCCAACCGTGAAGTGCAATACTTGGATATAAAAGCCCAATATGAGGTGTACCAGTCCGTTGTGTCTCCTTCCATTCCGGGACGTGAGGCTATATACCATCCTTTGAGCACTTCTTTCAGCCATCCCTCGTTCAACAGGCGTGTGAGATGAACCCTGCTCAGTTGTTTTGTCCCTTGGAGAACCACGAAATTCTCCTTATCTTGAAGCTGTTTCAACAGTTCCAATGATTCTGCTAATTTTTCTGCTACTGTTGCCATATATGTCGAACGTATTGTTACATATTATATTTACTGTTATTGTGGCGTTACACGTCTTTTGTTGTTGTGGAGTTACACGTCTTTTGTTGCTGTGGAGTTACACGTCTTTTGTTGCTGTGGAGTTACACGTTATTTTGTGCAAAAGTACACAATTTCAGCGAATTAGCATCAGATGTTTGGAAGAAAAATAAGCGCGGATTTTATTCAATGGCTGTTCGGGTTATCTTCCGAACACTCATGGTTTTATTCCTGTTATGTGTCGTTTCGGTGAAGCGGATGATGGTGTAAGAAGGCCGTTCGGATGCGGCAACATGTTTTTCCGATAGAAGGCCGCAGGGCATGCGAGGCGAATCTGTGTCGTGATAATATCACGGAATTTAACACTTGAAAATTCTCAAACCAGAACGCGGTGAAGCGGAAATCATTACATTCCGGCGTCACCACAATCCGATTTTTTGTCCGCCGGAGGGCCGGGAGGGCCTTACGGCTCTGCGGCGGGGCCGCTTTCGCACTCCAACGGGGCCGCCGTTGCAACGCCGTAAGGGCCCCGCGGGAAGGTCGGGAGGCCCTTACGGCAGAATAAAAACACACAAAAAGTTGCACACTTTGCGAGAAAGCGCCGTAACGTATTGTGGCTCAGACGGTAAAAGATGCACGCGCAAAACTCGCGAATTTGCGGCCAAAAGATTTTCATTTCAGAATATCGCAGGGATTTGAAGGCATTTGTCCGCTTAATTCTGAGTTTTTAACACTTCGCTACGTCCGTCCGAACTGCCATGTTCCGTCATTTCATCAGCCTCCGTGTGCGCTTCAGCCACAGGTCGGCCATGCGGCGATGGCCGGCGGGGGTAGGGTGGATGCCGTCCCAAATCCAGTGGGACACATCTGACTTGCCGATGCACAACCGTGAGAAAAGGGTATTGTAGTCAACGAGCGTGGCGCCATAGTCCTCTGCAATCTGCCGGATGCGGTCGCTCATGACACTGACGAGACTGTCACGCAGGTGATAGTCGGCAGCCTTGCCAACCCATCCGGCCTTGGCCACAAACGGTGTTCCGAGGACTATGCGCAACTGGTTGTTGGCCGCCAGCGAGCGGTCAAGCAGCGCGCGATAGCGGCGTTCCCAGCCGTCCATGTCGAAATCGCCTTCAGGATGGTCCAGATAGTAGTGGATGTCGTTAGTCCCTTCGAGCAGCGACAGCACGTCTGGGGCGTTTCCTATGGCGTCGTCCTGCCACCGCGCCTCCAGTCGGCTGATGTCGTCGCCGCTTATGCCGCGGTTGAGAAAGCTGTATGCCCGTTCCGGGTAGCGGCTTTCCAGTTCGGCCGCACACATCATCATGTAGCTATGGCCGTAGAGATGGTTCCAGTCGCCGAGGTCTCTGTCTTTCGTTGCGGCCATGCTTCCGCCGCTGCGGCCCCATCCGCCGTCGGTGACGGAATCGCCGATAAAGAGCACCCGGAGACTTTGGGCCCGTGCGGGATTATTGAAAAGGATTGCCACTGTCAGCAGGATTACTGTCAGAAAACGGTTTGTTGTAGGTTTTTTCATCGTTATCGGGTGTTTTATTGTTTGTTTTTTTTATTTCTGCAGAGATAGTGCAAATGAGGGCAATGGGAACTTGCTTACAGATTTCCGGGTGCAGCCTATCTTCTGCAAAGGTATCAAAATTCTTCCTAATTATCTTATATTTATGGCTTATTATAAAGCCCTGGGAACGATAAAGAAACATTTGCTGAACGAAAATACATAACGGTATTCATTGGTTCGAGAGGAAATATCAAAATGTTCACATATTTCTTGTTATATGTCTATTCTGATATTTCCTCTCTATTTGACCTTAAAACGGTTTGGATATGTGCTTCACGCCATTTGCTATGACGAGACTTCCGAGTCCTGAAGCGGCCGACTGCGTCTGTGCATGCGACATGGGAACGCGTTGTCCTGACAGTTTGTACACATATGTATTGGTTGGCTGCTGGCCGGCATTGACGTTACCGATGCCCGATGTCCACGGAAGTATCGTTGCACCGCGAATATTTTTTGCTGTATCAAGAAAGTCATCAAGTCCAACGGTCACATCAGTTATATCAAAGACAAATGTCTGGTCTTCCGCAGCAATGAGCAGCCATTGACTGTTTTTGTCGTCGCGCGTATACGATGAAAGTTCCGTATGGTTGGCACCTCCGTATGCATTGAGATAGTTGTAGATATTGGTCGACAACGGATCGCCCGTTATTGTATATGCGTCGGCTGTGGTTCTGCTGCTTTCAACCTTGCCCAGTTTGTAGGCGTCAGTGTCCGACGCGGTCCAAAACGATTGGCCGTTGCCGGCCTTTGCCACAACAAAAGTCTTTGATGACGGGTTGTAGAGATATGTTCGGTCGTTGTCTCCGTCGACAACAAGAGTGAACACGCTCGTGTTGTCATGGTCCTTCCTGCGTGCCAATGTTCCGTCGGCGGTTACGCAGGCATACATGTTGCCTGTCGTTATATCGGCGGCTTTCAGATAATAATTGCGGCATGAGACATTGGCTACTCCCGGATTTGCGTCAATGAATGCGGTTATGGCTGCTTGCAGAGCATCGGTCGCCATACCAATCTCCGGCTCATAATAGCTTGACAAGCATGGTTTTGCCTTGACAAGAGCTATGTCCATTGCCTCTCTGCCGTTTACATAACATTCGTTATTGTAGAGTTGAAGCGCCTCGTTGTACTTTGCCGACAGCCTTGCCTGAGAGGCATTGATATCTGTGAGGAGAAGCTTATGTGTATCGGTTCGTGTCAGTCCGTCGTAGATGTCTACCACAAGTACAGACTGTCCGGCCGGTATGGCTTGTGTGGCAGCGAGATCCACCGTCCCGCTTTCATAAGGTTGAAGAGGCTTTACTGTTCCTGTGGCCAGCAGCGTTCCGCCCGCCGTAAGCACCTTCACTGTATGTCCGTCGGGAGACGCAGACAGTCCGTAGTTGGTTATCTGTACAGACGTAACCATGCTGCCCTCGCCAATTTTAGGCAATACGGGCGACAGATATGCCGGTGAATAGTTGTAGTATGGCAGCCGGGCATAACCGTAGCAGAACGCGGGGCGCAGATTGCGGCCGGTTTCCAGATTCATTTCATAGCCTTCTGCATACCGGCCTATCAGTTTTGGGGCGAACTCGTCGGCTTTCAGGCCGGTTTCCTTGCCATTGAATGTGAGCACGAGACTGCCGTCGGCATCGGCCGATGAGCTTACCACAGGGGCTCCGCCACCATTATTGACTGTTGTGTGACTGCCGAAACGCAGACTCTCTATGTCAAGGTCGGTGGCGGGATTGAAACCATCTTCGGCCATCACCTTTATCTGTATGTTGTCAGTGGATGTGTTTATGCGTGTTTCGTTGAGCACAAAGAGGCGCAGACCGGGATTGAGCGGCATGGCAATGTTTTTGCTCGAATGATTGTCGTTGGCCAAGTCTTCAGCCTTGATAGTGTCTATCACGGCCATGTTGAGCTGTATCGCACGTCCATAGCGGTCCTGAAACACTCGCGGACGCTCATATTTATACCATTCTTCTTTTGTCCCGTCGGGATGCACCGAAATCTCTATATCGTAGGCCAATCCGTCCTCAGCCACCCAGTGGAAACCGTCGGCCGAACGGGAATAATATGCCTTGCGGGCTTTCCAGTCGTTCACAATCATGTGATATTGAACCTCGTCACGCCACACCACGGGGTCTTCAAACGTTCCTCCGCCACCGTTGGGATAGCACGAAGAGCCAAGTACCTGTGAAAATTCAGCCAGTCCGTCCGTGCTTATCCATACGGCGCCGCCCCGGTCCATGCAGTATTGGGAGCCATCGTCACGGCGGGCGAACGTCCAGTTGGAGTATGTTGTGGCGGAACCTGTGGACAGGGCGCGGTCGCGCAGGTCGTAGGGCATTTCCTCGAATGTCCACGGACCGCTGAGCGAGTGTGACGTGTGGCGCCAGCATGACTTGTTGCCTATCAGGGCATATACCACGTATGTGCCGTCTTTGGCACGGAAAATCTCAGGGTTGTGGCCACGGCCTATGTTTACGGGATTGGTGAACGGGCCGTATGGTGTGGAGGAGGTGAAGTGGTAGATATCTGAGTTTGACCAATAGGAGAACGGACGCTTCACACCATCCCAGCCTGCCACAAACTGATGGTATATGCCGTCCTCGTCCTTATATACGTTTCCGCCCCAGATGTTCAGTCCGGCATCTTCGGTGCCGTTGTCCACGTAGCGGTTCTGCACGCCCTCGGCTCCCCATATCGTTGCGGCGGGATTGTCGGCCTTCATGGTTTCGAGCGTCACACATCCCTGCATGGGCATGATGCGGTCTTTGAATTGGCCGCCTGTGACGAGACTTTGGGCCTGGGCCGGCAATGCGGCTAACATGGCTCCGAGAGAAAGTAGTTTCAAATAGTTCATATCGTTCCGTTTTTAGTTTGAAAATTCCGTCTGCAAAGGTATGCAAAGCCGGAAAACCATGCTTGAACTATCATCCCAATGACTTGAACTATATTCCCCGCTGCTTGAACTATATTCCCAAACAGTTGACTGTCAGCGATGTTTATATATAATCAGCGATATTCTGTTGGAGATACGCCGAACATCTCCTTGAAACGGCGGTTGAAATAGCTTGGAGACGAGAAACCGCACATATATGCTGTTTCAGATATGGAATGGTTGCCTGCCTTTATAAGCTCAGCGGCCCTACGGAGGCGTATGGAACGTACGAATTCGGTTGGCTTCTGGCCTGTTATGTCGGCAAACTTGCGGTACATGCTCGACCGGCTCATGCCCATCTCCGTGCATAACATGTCGATGTCGAGAGCATTGTTGCCCATGTTGGCCTCAACGATAGTCACAGCACGCTCAATGAACTCGCGGTCGGCTGTGTTGTCGGTTATCTGTTCGGCCACCTTGTCTATCTCGGCATCTTCCTTGCACAGATACCCGTCGAGGCGTGCCTGAAGTTCGGCAACTTTGCGCTTGGTCGCTTTATATCGCTGCCAGATACGGTCGGAAGCCACCACCGCGACTGCGGCCAGCACTATATATATAAGGTATGCCCACCACGTTTCCCACCATGCGGGCAGACGGTTGAGGCTTACGTGCAATGTTTCGTCGCGGAAAAAACCTTCGGCGTCGGTAGCTTTCACCTCTATGTCGTAGCGCCCTTTGCTCAGGTTTACAAACGTGATATGATTGTCGCCGGCATCGAGCCGTTGCCATGTCCCTCCGTCAACACGGTAGACATATTGCACACTGCGTGCGTTGATGTGATTGAAGGTAGAGAAGAATAATTCCACAATACCGGAATTGGCCGGTATCGTGATGCTGTTGTCATGAAAGGCATATATCGTATTGCCGTCTATGCTTGCCGTTGTCAGCGACGGGCGATGTGGCGTATCGCTGCGATAGTCAGGATCGACAACAAGCTGTGCGTCGGAGCATGTCACTATGATGTGTCCGTCCTTGCTGCCGATATCGAGAAACTGGCTCACGCCAATATATCGGTTGTTGTTGTGAATGGTGCGCCGTCGGCCGTCGGTGGTGTATTCCTTTATCATCTTGTCCGTGACCAGCCATAGGTTTCCATTGGCATCGCATGTCATGGCATTGACAGGATCCCCGGAGTCTATGCCGGCGTCCGCCACTACTACGAGTTTACGCAACTGGCTGTCAAATCTGAAAACATTGCCGAACCAGTCTGTCGTCCATACCTTACCATCGGGAGCCACTGCCAGTGCCTTGCTTTCTGTGCCACGCTGTGCGACTGTCACTTTGCCGCGGTCGTCGCAATGCGCCAGTTCGCAGTGGGGCGTTATGAAATATATTCCTCCGGATGGCGCGGCCGCCATCTTGCGTATGTTGCCCAAAGATTCGGTAACGGTCTCGATTCCGCTTTCCGCCGCACCGTTTGCGTAACGGCATCTGTACAGTCCCTTTGCGTCTCCTATGTATAGCCATCCGCCCTTGCTCACTGCCACACACCCGATGCGCGTTCCTGTGGTCAGCAGTTTGTGCCAGTCTTTCGGACGCGCCTCTATCGTCTTCGTCCAGAACACTTCCGTGTTCGTATGTCCGATATATCCGCCGTCGGCCTCGATGAAGTCAGGCCGTATGTCCTTGAATATCACGGGCAACTCCGTTGCCTCCCTCTTTTCTATTCCTCCGTTGTCCTTGATGCGGATACAGTTCTCCATGTTGATGCCGCCCGTCCACTCATTGCCATATATGTCCGTGAACCGGCAGGTCGTCTCGGCAGGTGGAAAGCTTCTCGTGTGTGTCTTTCCTGTTAATCTGTAATTTCTGTCGAACGAATAGCAGCCGTTTTCCGTCACGGCATGTATCACTCCGTCGCCATTATGACTCAATGTCTCAACACGTCCATCGGGAATGCTCTTGTCCAGCTGACGTATGGAGTAATCCCGTTTGTCAAGCACGAAGATATTCTTTCGTGTTCCGAAAACAATATTACCGGCGGCATCCTCACACATAGACAGTATTCCGTTGCTTTGCCCGATTCGTCGCGGATTGTGGCGGTCGTTGCGGAATACATCAATCTGATAGCCGTTGTCCCGGCACAGTCCGCCCTCCACCGTGCCATACCACACATATCCCTCGCTGTCCTGCATCATCGTCCTTGTGCCCACCAGCGGCATTAGGTCGCGTGTGGGCTGTAGGATTTTGATGGTGTCGTTTGCCTCCGTCCTTATTATATGAAACAGGATGAAAGCAATGATGACGCTGCGTAAAAATTGTCCTGCGGTATGTGTTGTGGGCATGTGCATCGGGTTGTTTAGCGTTCTCTGTTATTCCAGTTCCGCCTTCAGGAATCTTGGGGTATATCCCTTTGTGCTCTCGGCCACTTCCTCGGGCGTTCCCGTCGACAGGACCTCGCCACCGCCTCGTCCGCCTTCGGGTCCGATGTCGATGATGTGGTCGGCCAGTTTGATTACATCGAGGTTGTGCTCGATGATCACCACCGTGTTGCCGCGGTCGACGAGTCGGCCTATCACCTCCATCAGTATGCGGATGTCCTCGAAGTGCAGTCCCGTTGTAGGCTCATCAAGGATGTAGAGCGTGCGGCCGGTGTCCTTCTTGCTCAGTTCCGTAGCCAGCTTTACGCGTTGGCTCTCGCCGCCCGAGAGTGTGGTGGAGGGCTGCCCCAGCTTGATGTAGCCGAGTCCGACGTCCTGAATGGTCTTTATCTTACGCAGAATGTCAGGCACGTTCTCAAAAAACTCCACGGCCTGATTAATTGTCATGTCGAGAACGTCGGCAATGCTCTTTCCCTTGTAGCGCACCTCAAGCGTCTCGCGGTTGTAGCGCTTGCCGTGACACACCTCGCATGGCACCATCACGTCGGGCAGGAAGTTCATTTCTATTGTCTTATAGCCGTTGCCTCCGCAGGCTTCGCAGCGCCCGCCTTTCACGTTGAACGAGAAGCGTCCGGGCTTATATCCGCGTATCTTCGCTTCGGGCAGATTGACGAAGAGCGAGCGTATGTCGCTGAACACGCCCGTATATGTGGCGGGATTTGATCGCGGTGTGCGTCCGAGCGGACTTTGGTCAACGTTGACGACCTTGTCTATATGCTCCAGTCCTTCGATGGCGTCGTAGGCCATCGGCTTCTTCAGCGAACGGTAGAAGTGCTGCGACAGAATGGGCTGTAGCGTCTCGTTGACAAGTGTCGACTTACCCGAGCCGCTCACTCCCGTCACCACAATCAGCTTGCCGAGAGGAAACTCCACGTCCACGTGCTTCAGATTGTTGCCCGCCGCGCCGCGAATCCACAGGCTTTTGCCGCTGCCCGGACGCCGTGTCGGTGGAACGGCGATTTTCATCCGGCCGGTGATGTAGGGGATGGTGGAACTGCGGCCACCTTCAGCCTGCACAATGGGGGATGACTGGTGTGAATCCGCCTCCTTCAATCCGCAGGCTTTCCCCCCCTGGGGGGATACAATGGGGGCCGGTTCCGACATTTGGACCGGCGGCGCTCCCTGATACACCACCTCGCCGCCTTTGCGTCCAGCCCTGGGGCCTATGTCGATGAGCCAGTCGGAGGCAAGCATCATATCCTTGTCGTGTTCAACGACGATGACGGTATTGCCGATGTCGCGCAATTCCTTTAGTGAGCGTATCAGGCGTTCGTTGTCGCGCTGGTGGAGACCGATGCTCGGCTCGTCGAGGATGTAGAGAACGTTGACGAGCTGCGAACCGATCTGTGTAGCAAGACGTATGCGCTGGCTCTCACCGCCCGACAGCGTGGCCGACTGACGGTTGAGCGACAGGTAGTCAAGACCCACTTCGAGCAGGAAGTCGACGCGCGTGCGTATCTCTTTCAGAATCTCTTCGGCTATCTGACGCTGCTGGTTGTCGAGATGTTCTTCCACGTGGTCGAGCCAGTCGCGCAGCTCGGCGATGTCCATGTCGGCCAGTTCGGCGATGTTCTTGTCCCACACGCGGTATGAAAGAGCTTCGCGGTTGAGCCGCCGTCCGTGACACTCGGGGCACTGGCAGACGGCCATGAACTGGTCGGCCCATTTCTGGACCGTTGCCGAATCGTCGCTGTCGATGACCGTGCGCAGATATTTCACCACGCCGTCGAACGCAACGAAATAGTCGCTCGACGTCTTCACAAGGTCCTTGTCAATGCGCACGTTCTCCAGCGAACCGTAGAGAATCTCGCTCATCGCCTCGTCCGGTATGTCGCTGACGGGCGTCTTCAGGTCGCAGTCATACTTCTTCAATATGGCGTCAATCTGCCAGAACACCATCTGGTTCTTATATTTTCCCAGCGGCACAATAGCCCCGGCATGTATGCTCAGCTGCCGGTCGGGGATTACCTTGCCGAGGTCAATCTCGTTGATCTGTCCGAGGCCCTTGCAGTGGGGGCAGGCACCCTGCGGCGAGTTGAACGAAAAGTTGTTTGGAGCCGGGTCGCTGTAGGATATGCCCGTCGTAGGACACATCAACCGTTTTGAGAAATATTTGGCTTCGCCCGTTTCCTTGTCCAGTATCATTATCAGTCCGTCGCCCTGCTTCATGGCCGTGGTCACGGTTTTGCGCAGGCGCTCGTTGTCCTTGTCGCGGGGCTGAACCTGCATCTTGTCAATGACCACCTCGATGTCGTGGTTCTTATAGCGGTCGGTCTTCATGCCGCGGCTGATTTCTTTCACCTCACCGTCGACGCGCACATACAGATAGCCCTTCTTGCGCATGCTCTCGAACAGCTCGCGGTAGTGGCCCTTGCGGCTGCGCACGAGCGGGGCAAGTATGAAAATCTTGCGGCCGGCATAGTCGTCGGCTATCATCTCGAGCACGCGCTCCTCGGTGTATTTCACCATTTCCTCGCCCGTGGCGTAGCTGTAGGCGCGGCCTGCGCGGGCGAAGAGCAGACGCATGAAGTCGTATATCTCGGTTGTCGTGCCAACGGTCGAACGCGGATTCTTGTTGGTTGTTTTTTGCTCGATGCTTATCACCGGGCTGAGTCCCGTGATTTTGTCAACATCGGGGCGCTCCATGCCACCGAGGAAATTGCGGGCGTAGGCCGAAAAAGTCTCGATGTAGCGCCGCTGTCCTTCGGCGAAGATAGTGTCGAAAGCCAGTGACGACTTTCCGGAACCGGACAGACCGGTGATGACCGTCAGGCTGTTGCGCGGTATCTCCACGTCAATATTCTTGAGGTTGTGCACTCGCGCACCCCATACGTTTATCTTTTCGTCTTCTCTTTGCATCTTTTTCCTAATGTATCCTGAACTTCAGATTCTTCGGGAGAAAGTTTTCTTGTTTCAGAAACTTTCTCCTTCCTCAGTATAGTCTCTCAGCACGTTCACGTCGCGCTTGATGTTATATTCACGTCCGTCAGCTCCCTTGGCCTTGACCAGCACATAATAGACGCCTGCCTTCACCGGCGAGCCATGGTAAGTTCCGTCCCATCCGCCGTTGATGTCGCTCCACTCATAGAGCTTCTGACCCCATCGGTTGAAGATGTAAGCCTTGAACTCGACGATGCTCTTGTGGGTGTCCTTGGCCTTGTAGATGTCGTTAACGCCGTCGCCGTTCGGTGAAAAGGCATTGGGCATCTCCAGAATGCTCGTACTGATGCTGATACGGATGGTCGAAATCAGTTCCGGTTCTTCGTCGCCGCCATAGCTGACGTAGAGCGACACGTTTGTCGTGCCGGACTCCATGAACTCAAATGCCGTCTCTTCCTCATATCTCACGATGTAGGCGTCACGGCTTCCGTCCTTGACAAACCGCCATTCGTACGACGGTACTATGCCACTGTCGATGTTTGACGGATTGGCCCGGAACGTCACTCTCAGCGGGGCCTGGGCGTCGTCGATGGCCTCGGTTTCCTCACGCTGCTCCCCATCTACTGTATAGTAGGCCGTGGGCGTGAAGTCAGCCAGCATCGCTACGGGCATCATCATGACCATCACGACGGCCATTATTAATTTTGTTCTCATGACATTCATATCATTATCATATTATGTAATGTGCAAAGTTACTGAGAATCTCTGGAATAACCGAGAAAAGAGAATGAAATGTCACTGAAATGGCTATCATTAAAGCGCAAAATTGGGAACGACCAAGTTAGGACTATCCGTGTTCAGTTCACAGAACCCATGAGGATTATGGGAAGCATCACCAACGATAGCAGACTTTATGAATCGTATAGCGACAATCCTTTGGAAATTGCTTCTATCTGGACGCAGCATCGTATAAGTAAATCTGCTATATAGAGTGAAAATGTCTCCAAATTGGGAATTACATGGTTTAGTAATTTCTTTACCATGCTTATGAGTAGTAATTTCATCCGTTATAAATATGAAATTAGAATCATTGATGAACTCTTTTTCGAGACTCAAATTATGTCTGCCAAAATATATCTGATTTTTTCATATAAATAAAAATTATCCATCACCGCACTATAAAAGCATGGACAGCAATAATTTACCAACAATATTCTATTTTGTAAATCAAACGCAATCTTTCCACCTTTTATCCAACACTCCAACAAACATTTCCATCTCTCTCTTGGAGACACTCAATCGTGTAGCCAATTCGCGCCATCCTTTTACAACTTCAATCACCTCAGCAACAATCTTCTCCGCAGTCTTTCGATTAAGCATATAATCTTCGCAAGTATCAAGCAAAATACTCAGTTCTGCCTTATTGGAGGTTGATGAGACAAGCAGACTCTGATACTCATTCAGAGTTGGATTCATATCGTATGCAGGAGAAAGCGTCCAGCCTTTTGCGGTCAAAAGAAAACCATGATTGCGGAAATGGTCATCGCTATTACCGATACAAATATTGAAAGCCACGCGGCGAAAGAGTTCCTGGAGATTGTCTTCTACATTCGTACAATTCTGGATTATGAAATCAACTATATCCAGATAACCGTGTCCTGTAGTTGCATTGTCTCCGTCATTGAGTCCTAATAAAGTCATCGCAGAAGCAAAATGAATTCGTTTGCCCTCTTGATTTCTGTCAAAGCGTTGAGAGAGCAAAGTGTGATATTTCTCTCCGGTAGCCAGTATTTTGGTTTTCGCGGCATTTACACCGGCTTTTGCGGCAAGAAGATGGCTGAAATGTTCCCAAAGTCCAGCATCGCAATCATCCTTACGTGAAGGGAATTTGGCTATATAAAGCGTTTTATCCGTGTCTATCACACTGGCTTTGGGTCTTGCACCTCCCAATGAAGAGCCGGGCTGCACGAGTTGAGCAACCCATTTTCTGTCAGGAAGGACATTCCCCTCTTCGCTTTTCTCGATTTCCGCACTGGCTGCAATCAACTCTCTAACATCAGTCAGTGGTGGAATTTTCAACGACTCACTTACATTTATAAATCCTCCGTCTTTTGACTCCTTGAAACGGAAAGCACCCATTCGGGAAAAGTCATCAATACCAGTCAAAAAGTCAAAGGAAGACAGTCTCCGAACCGGGCGTTTCTCTTCCATCGCAGCAATCTGCTCACGCCGCAACAACAGCGTTCGTCCCCAACGATCCGGCAGGGCATCCGAGAAACATCCGAATATATCTTTCTCCGGTTGCGTATATTGCTGTCCCGGATAATTATTCAAGTCATCACTCAGGAACAAATCCCCATGTTTCTTCAACCATTCATCACTGAAGGTAAAGCAATAGCTGTCCGAGCCACGAAGAGATTCATAGCCTAACTCGCCAACGAGTTCTGTTTCCTTGAGCCAATCAAAATCGGCATAAACATATAGCGTCTTCATTACTTATTCCTTTTTTGAAGCACGTTCCCTTGTCTTCAAACTCAAATCCTGCAAGGCTTTTCCCAATTTGTCTTCTTTGGCCAGCCACAGGATATCATCGTCAAGCTGTAAAGCATACAGCACACGCAAATAGATACCGATTGCTACAGTCGGCACACCTTTTTCTATTCGGGACACGGTCAACGAAGAACAGGTGGCACGTTCCGCCACTTGAGCTACACTCAGATTCCTACGCAAGCGAGCCAGTTTAATCTGCTCTCCCACAACCGACATTTTCTGCTCTAACTTTCGGGGTAACTTAGTTCCCATTGTATTCTTTGTCATATCAACCCATCATATAATATGCAAAGATACTACTTTTTATCTATTTAATGATATGTTGTAGGTAAAAAACGCAAGAGTTAGAAGATGTGGTATTTAATCTGAAACAGTAAATCAGAGATGTGATTAATATTTATTTGAGTTAAATAAAACATTATATAAAATGGCATTATCAGCAGAACAAAAGATTTGAGGGTAGTGTTTCACTGAGTATGTATGAGTTGATTTCAGCATCGCTGAGGCAATAAATATGGAAGAAGCAGGAAGTGAAAATCAGTAGCAGGGAAAGTCAGTGCGGTTTGTTATCTGTCAGTCAAAATAGTCATACAGACTGGAGAAGAAATCCTCAATCTGACTTATCGGGCTTTCATGGCAAGTCGCAAAGTGTTAAAAACTCGGAATAAAGCGGACAAATGCATTCAAATCCTTGCGATATTCTGAAATTATTTTCCCGCGGTCCGAAATTCGCGAGTTTTGCGCGTGCATCTTTTATGGTCTGAGCCACAATGCTTTACGGAGAAATCGGTGAAAGTGTGCAATAAATTGGCCGAAAAAATTCTGCCGTAAGGGCCTTACGACCTTCCCGCGGGGCCCTTATTGCGTTGCAACGGTGGCCCCGTTGGAGTGTGAAAGCGGCCCCGTTGCAGAGCCGTAAGGCCTTCCCGGCCCGGCGGCGGACAAAAAACGGATTGCAGCTGCGCCGGAATGTAATGATTTCGGCATAGCTTCGTTCTGGTTTGAAAATTCTCAAGTGTTAAATTCCGTGATATTATTGTGACATAAAGACATTGCGTCTTTTCTGTGTGAAGACGCAGAAAATGCGAAGAAACGGAATCTTTTTCAGTGCAAACGGATAAAAGGGAGGCAGAGAAAAGCTGAGGCAGAGAAGCTGATGGATGAAGAACTTTTTTATCTTTGGACATACCTTTTGAGACATTCTGTGGGTTATTCCGCTTTTTTTCAGTAATTTTGTAGGCGGTTAATAGGAAAAGAGCAATTAATCGGAAAAAAGAATGATGAGACAGATACGCAGATATGTGCTGGCAGCCGTGGCCGTCATGATTGTGAGCGGCATGGCAATGGCACAGACCACGAAGTGGAAAGAGATACACAAGGTGAAGAAGAAGGAAACCATCTTCGGTATCGCGCGTGACAACGGACTGACCGTTGACGAACTTATTGCGGCCAATCCGGAGATGACCAAGCCTGGATATGAG
Organism: uncultured Prevotella sp.; assembly: GCA_947177775.1. Classification (GTDB taxonomy): domain Bacteria; phylum Bacteroidota; class Bacteroidia; order Bacteroidales; family Bacteroidaceae; genus Prevotella. The sequence continues at coordinate 14,508 of CAMWVS010000020.1, read as the reverse complement.
CTGAAGAAGGGCGAGACAATCTTTATTCCCTATCCCTCGGGACCGGACAAGACGCTGACCGCAGCCCAACAGGCCCAGCAAGCCAAGGCAGCTCAGGTAGGCGACAAGGCCGGCGCGGCAAAGGGCAAGGACGATGTGGACATGCGCCGGCGCGAGATACGTGTGGGCGTTATGTTGCCATTGCATGACATCAACGGTGACGGACGGCGCATGGTTGAATACTATCGCGGCGTGCTAATGGCCTGCGACAGTCTTCGTCAGGGAGGAATTTCGGTGGATGTCAGGGCGTGGAACGTGCCGGAAGATGCCGACATCAGCAAGACGCTTCGTGACAGGGATGCCGCCCGGTGTGATGTTATCATAGGCCCGCTCTACTCGAAGCAGGTGAAGCCGCTTGCCGATTTTGCCAAGGCCCACGACATAAAGGTGCTCATACCGTTCTCTATCAATGCTCCCGAGGTGAAGACCAACCGCAACATCTTTCAGGTTTATCAGAGTCCGGAAGACTACAACGAGGCCGTTATAGGCCATTTCCTCGAAAAGTTTGCCGGTTTCCACACGGTATTCATAGACTGCAACGATACAACCAGCAAGAAGGGCGTCTTTACCTTCGGACTGCGCCGGCGCATGGAGACGATGGGGCGCAGCCACTCCATTACAAACCTTAAGTCAAGCGAGGCGGCGTTTGCCAAGGCGTTCAGCACGACTCAGCCAAACGTTGTCATCCTCAATACCGGACGTTCGCCGGAGCTGAACATCGCCTTTGCCAAGCTGAACGGACTGGCCATGACAAGACCGAAGCTGAGCATCTCGATGTTCGGATATACGGAATGGATGATGTACACGAAGTATAATCTTGACAACTTCTATAAGTTCAGCGTCTATATCCCCGCCACGTTCTATACCAATCCGCTGTCGCCCCAGACGGCGCGCATAGAACAGAAATACCGCTGGAACTTCCATGCCGACATGATGCATGCTCTGCCGCGGTTTGCCATAACGGGCTTTGACCATGCCTACTATTTCATCAAGGGACTCCACATGTACGGCAAGGTTTTTGTCGGTCCGCGCGGAGTGGTAGGCTACAAGCCCATACAGACGCCGCTCCATTTCGAGCGCATCGGCGACGGCAGACTGCAGAACCGCGGACTGCTATTCGTCCACTATACTCCGGAACATAAGATAGAGACTATCAATTTCTGACACACACACACATGCGTAGATATATAATTCTGACAGCGGCGGCCGTGATGATGGCCGTGACGGCGGCGGCGCAGGTGGGCGACTACCGGAGCGAGGTGGCCGTTGGCGTAAACGGCGGATATGTGATGAGCACGGTTGGTTTCAATCCCAACATCCAGCAGAAGATGTTGGGCGGCATGACAGGCGGTCTCTCCGTGCGCTACACGTGTGAGAAATACTTCAACAGCATCTGCGCCCTTGTCGGTGAGGTCAACTACACGCAGACGGGATGGCGCGAGGATATTCTCACGGCCGAAGACATGCCGGTCATAAACCAATATACGGGCCGGCCCGAAGAGTATGAGCGCCAACTGACCTACATCCAGGTGCCGATGATGGCCCGCATGGGGTGGGGACGTGAGCGCAAGGGCTTCCAGTTCTTCTTCCAGCTCGGTCCGCAGGTGGGCATGTTCCTGTCGGAAAAGTCGAAATCGAATTTTGATTTCAACCTGCGCAACGTCAACGACCGTATCGGCGCGCAGCGTGACGCAACCCAGGAAATTCTTCCCATAGAACGAAAGTTCGACTACGGAATAGCGGGCGGTCTCGGACTGGAGTATTCCCACCCGAAGGTGGGCCACTTCATCATCGAAGGCCGCTACTACTATGGTCTCGGTGACATCTACAACAACTCCAAGCGCGACTACTTCGGGCGGAGCAACATTGGGAATATAGTCGTCAAACTGACCTATCTATTTGACATCGTGAAATCTAATAACCCTAAAATTAAATAAATTATGTTTGAAGGACAACCGAAAGGTCTTTATGCGTTGGCTCTTGCCAACACTGGCGAACGCTTCGGCTATTATACGATGCTCGCCGTATTCGCACTGTTTCTGCGAGCCAACTATGGTCTGTCGGCAGCAACGGCCGGCACTATCTACAGTTCGTTTCTGATGCTCGTCTATTTCTTCCCGCTGTTCGGAGGTATGCTGGCCGACAAGTTCGGCTTCGGCAAGATGGTGACAACCGGAATCATGATTATGTTCGGTGGCTATCTGCTTCTTTCCGTTCCGCTTGGAGGCGACACTGTGGCTCTCGTCGTGATGTTGGCCGCACTGCTGCTGATAGGTTTCGGCACGGGACTGTTCAAGGGCAATCTGCAGGTTATGGTCGGTAATCTCTATGACGATCCGAAATATGCCGCACGCCGTGACTCCGGATTCTCACTGTTCTATATGGCCATAAATATCGGCGCCTTGTTCGCCCCGACAATGGCGGTCCGTATAATGGAATATGCCCAGGTCGAGTTGGGATATCCGGAGAATGACTCCTACCACTTCGCTTTTGCCGTGGCCTGCGCCTCGCTGATACTATCGATTGCGATATATTATGCTTTCCGCAGTACGTTCAAGCATACCGAGGGCAATGGTAAGTCAACTAAAAAAAGTGATAACGCAACTGTTGAGGAACTTTCGCCGGCTGAGACCAAGCAGCGCATCACGGCACTGTGTCTCGTCTTTGCCGTTGTCATCTTCTTCTGGATGGCGTTCCATCAGAACGGTCTGTCGCTGACATATTTTGCCGATGAGTTTACGGCGCGTTCGGCAGAGGGCGTACAGGGAATGGCCTTTGACGTATGGAATCTCGTGCTCATCATCTTCATCGTCTATGCAGGTTTCTCTCTCTTCCAGAGCAAGACGCAAAAAGCCAAAGGCATATCAGCCGCAGTGATTATCGTTGCAGTTGGTCTGCTCGTATATAAGTATTCTCAGATGACGGGCGCAGTAGAGGTTTCCGCACCGATTTTCCAGCAGTTCAACCCGTTCTATGTGGTGGCCCTGACCCCGGTGTCAATGGCTATTTTCGGTGCTTTGGCTGCCAATGGCAAGGAGCCTTCCGCTCCGCGTAAGATTGCATACGGTATGGTTATCGCCGCTGCTGCTTTCGCAATGCTCGTGTTCTTCTCAATAGACCTGCCCATGCCTCAGACCGAACTCGGTCCTGACGGCAATCCTGTCGCTGTGCATGTTGCCGATGTTACGCCAAATCTGCTTATCGGTGTCTATCTCATTCTGACGTTCGGCGAGCTTCTGCTCTCCCCGATGGGAATCTCTTTTGTGTCGAAGGTCGCTCCTCCCAAATATAAGGGAATGATGATGGGTGGCTGGTTTGTGGCCACAGCTATCGGCAATCAGCTTGTTCTTTTCGGCGGTGTGCTGTGGGGAACAATTCCGTTGTGGGCTTGCTGGGCTGTCTTCATGAGTGTCTGCCTCATTGCCGCTGTCTTCATGTTCGCCATGATGAAGCGTCTGGAGGCAGTCGCCAAATGATGACGGTGTGACGGGAAACTGTATTCGGAAATTGCAAGGACATATTCTTGTATTTGTCCGCAACCGTCAATGAGGAAATTGTAGAGACATATTCCTGTATTTATCCGCATTAAAACATGACGTTCCGTCGTTTGCGGACGAATACAGGAATATGTCTCTACAATTTTCTTCCTGTTGTTCCGTTATACTTAGCGTTTCCTCCCGTTATTCTGTTATATAATTCAGCGCACCTTTCCGTTATAAATCCCTGTCGTTTTTATTATAATCCCCTCCATTTGTAATCCTTAAATCTTAGTTGCTTTGTTATCTCTTCTTCTTTCCTCTTTCCTTATTTTCGCCGAGCTCAACTGCGAAAACCTTTTCGACTGCCGCCATGACAGTCTGAAACAGGACATGGAATTCCTTCCCGAATCCGGTCGTCATTGGACGCCATGGAAATATTGGCGCAAGGTGAACAACATCGCTCAGGCCGTTGTTGCCTGCGGACAGGGTGGGGCGGACCATGCCGCGGCCAGTCGTGATGGAGTAGGAATGGTTGGAGGCCGTGCTGATATGACTGATGCGGAACGTGGCTTAGGTGGTGTTGTCGGCAGTGATGAAAACTATCGTATGCCGGATTTCGTCGCGCTATGCGAGGTGGAGAATGACAGTGTGATGCGTGACCTGACGAAACGCTCACTTCTTCGTACGGCACGTTATGAATACATAATGACCGACTCGCCCGACGGACGTGGCATTGACGTCGCCTTGATGTATTCGCCGTTCGCTTTCGCGCCGATACGTCATTATCCGCTCAGAGTGGACCCTGTGAAAGGAATGACGCCGACGCGCGATATTCTCTATGTCTCCGGGCGTACTGTAGCGGAAGATACATTGCATATCTTTGTCGTTCACGCCCCGAGCCGGCGCAATGGCGAGCGCCATTCGCGGAGATTCCGTGAGGCCGTAGCCAGTCGGCTTTGTGTTTCGGTGGACTCTGTCAGGGCGTTGATGCCTGACGCCAAAATCATTGTGGCCGGCGATTTCAATGACTATTCGGGCGATCCGGCCATTTCGCTCATTCTCAGTCATGGCCTTGCCGACGTTTCGGACGGTGCCCGCGGTCTCTATGGGCGTGCAAAAGGTACCTATCGTTATAACGGGCGTTGGGGGAGTCTTGACCATATTCTGATGTCATCGTCGTTGGCATCCCGTGTTCAGTCAGCTTTCATCTACGACGCCCCGTTTCTGCTTGAAGAAGATAAGAAGTATGGCGGATTCAAGCCTTTCCGCTCATACACCGGCTACCGCTTTTCTGCCGACGGAACCAGCGACCACCTTCCGCTTGTGGTGAGGTTTGGAAATGAAAAGTGAAGAATTGGCTGCCGCCGTTTCCACTTTGCTGAATTAAGCAAAGAATGAAGGATGAATAATGAATAATGGAGAATGAATAATGGAGAATGAATAATGGAGAATGAATAATGGAGAATGAATAATGAAGAATGAAGAGTGAAGAATTGGCTGCCGCCGTTCCCGCTTTAGTTCAATCTCAGTTGGAACGGCGACAGCAAATTCTTCACTCTTCATTCTTCATTTATTTTATGTTCGGTTCCTCAAGTCCGAGACCCTTCTTCTTGTCAACGACTTTCAGGAAAAGACCGATGACGAGGGCTGCTACGCCAAGGCATGCAAGCATTATCAGAGGGGCTGTGTAGTTGAGGTTCGTTGGGTCGGTGACACCCTCGTTGGTGGCAGTAAGCACTTTGCCGATAAGAAGCGGGAAGAGCCACAGACCGATGTTCTGAATCCAGAAGATAAGAGCATAGGCACTGCCGATCACTTTTGCGTCGACAAGTTTAGGCACGCTGGGCCACAACGAAGCGGGCACGAGTGAGAACGATGCGCCCAATACAAGGATTGTAAGGTATGCAATGACTACACCGCCGACCTGGTTGCCCTTGAACTCAGGAAGAATGAATGCGAATGTGAGGTGGCATGCTATGAGGAGCAGCGAACCGAGCACAAGCATTGAAGCGGCCTTGCCCTTGTGGTCGACGTAATTGCCGAGAACGGGGGTTATGCCGACAGCGAGAAGCGGGAACACGGCGAATATGGATTCAGCAGACTGACGCATGTAACCCATGTAACAGTAGGTGATGAGTGCCAGTACGGATATGGCCAGCATGGTATATTTCAGTTCCTGCTTTTTGATGAAGTTGAACATGAATGCTGTTGCAGCCACAACGAGCATGATGCCATACTGAACAATCGTTACGGATGGAGAAGCCCAGAATGAGTCAGCCGGAACTTCTGTGAATGTAAGATTGCACTGCAACATGTTCACGGCGTATTTCTGGAACGGGAATATGGCGCTGTAGTAGAGCACGCAGAGGAGAGACACGAGCCAGAAGCCCATTGACGAAAGTATCTGACCGATATCTGATATCTTGAAGGGATCGTCTTTCTCTTCTGCCTCACCGGTCTGTGCGTCGAGCTTCTTGTCCATGAAGAAATATACAACGAGCATGATGAGCGATATGCACAGAAGCACGACACCGAACGCAACAGAGCGTGATACGCTTATTTCGCCGCCCAGCTTGGCAAAGAAAGGTGAGAATATCATGCAGGTAGCCACGCCAAGACGTGCCAACGCCATTTCAGAACCCATCGCCAATGCCATTTCACGGCCTTTGAACCATTTCACGATACCGCGGCTGACAGTGATTCCGCCCATCTCGCAGCCGCATCCGAAAATCATGAAGCCGAGAGCAGCAAGTTTGGCTGATGAAGGCATGCCTTCGTAGAACGGTGATACGCCCAGCTGTTCAAACACTGGAATGTGATTGAGATTTTCAGTGAACCATACATCAAGCGAACTGCCGATGAAGCTGTCACTGACGGCATACCACTTGACACATGCTCCGGCAAGCATCACGACTCCCGAGAGAAGAGCGGTGAAGCGCACACCCATCTTGTCGAGAATGATGCCGGCGAAGATGAGGAAGAATACGAATACATTGAGAAATGTCTCGGCACCTTGCATGGTTCCGAAAGCATCTGAGTCCCAGCCGCGTTGCGACTGCATGAGATCTTTGATAGGCGAGAGGATGTCCATGAAAATATAAGAACAGAACATCGCAAGAGCCAGAAGCAATAGGGCTGCCCAGCGAATGGCAGCGGAATCGCGTAGTGTTTTTGTTGAATTCATTGTCTTTATTTGTTTTATTTGTTTTCTCTTGTGTTATTTCTTGAGCCAGCGGTCAAGCCATCCGAAGAACGTGCGCTGCCAGAGAACGCCGTTCTGAGGCTTGAGCACCCAGTGGTTCTCGTCGGGGAAGATGAGAAGCTCGGCCGGGATGCCGCGCATGCGGGCTGCGTTGAAGGCGCCCATGCCCTGATTGTAGTTGATGCGGTAGTCCATTTCGCCATGGATGCAGAGGATGGGGGTGTCCCAGCGGTCAACGAACTTATGCGGCGAGTTCTCGTATGTCTTGCGGGCGTCGGCCGTCTGGTTCTTGTTCCAGAAAGCGTCGTCGTATTCCCAGTTGCTGAACCACGCCTCCTCGGTGTCGGTGTACATCGATTCGAGGTTGAAGGCGCCGTCGTGGGAGATGAAGCACTTGAAGCGCTTGTCGTGGTGGCCGGCAAGATAGTAGACGCTGAAGCCGCCGAAGCTCGCTCCAACAGCGCCGAGGCGGTCGCGGTCAACGAACGGCAGATTGGCTGCGGCATCGTCGATGGCGGACAGATAGTCGTCCATGCACTGGCCGGTCCAGTCGCCGCTCACCTGCTCGTTCCATTCAGAACCGAATCCGGGAAGGCCGTGGCGGTTGGGAGCGACAATGACATAGCCGTTGGCTGCCATTATCTGGAAGTTCCAGCGATAGCTCCAGAACTGGCTCACTGGGCTTTGCGGACCTCCCTCGCAGAAGAGCAGGGTGGGGTATTTCTTGTTCTCGTCGAAGTCTGACGGCAGTATAATCCAGCAGAGCATGTTCTTTCCGTCGGTTGTCTTGACCCAGCGCTGCTGCACCTTACCGAGAGAAAGCTGGTCGGTGATGTGCTTGTTCTCCGTTGTTATCTGCTCAATTTTGGTCTTCTTCACATCCTTGCCGGGAGTGATGACATAGATATCGGTAGGAGCGGAGAGGCTCTGCCGCATGGCGAGGAGCTTGTTGCCGTTGTTGGCGGGGGAGATTGAGAGATAGTCGGCCCAATCGTTGGTCAGCTGTTTCACGTCTCCGTTGAGGTTTGTCTGATAGGCATTGACACAGCCGTGCCAAACACCGATGAACGATAGCGTCTTTGAGTCGGCACTCCAGCAGAAGGCATCAACGTTGGAGTCGAATGATTCCGTGACGTATGTCTTCTCGCCGGTGGCAAAGGTGTAGACGCAGAGACGGTTGCGGTCTGCTTCATATCCGTCGCGGGCCATGCTCTGCCATGCCACGTGCTTTCCGTCGGGCGAGAACTGAGGGTTGGTGTCATAGCCGGGATTGTTCTTCAGGTTCTCCTCGCTGTTTACATTCTGGTCCTTCATAGTATGGGTGGGCTTCACGGCGACGGGCTTATATCCCTCCGGCTTGCAGAGGTTGCGCGTCTCTTTCGTGTCCACTTCATAAAGGAAGATGTCTGAATCGGTGGAGATGGCATAGTCCAGTCCCGTCTTCTTGCGGCACGTATATGCTATGGACTTCGACGAGGGGCTCCACGCGAGCTGCTCGATTCCGCCGAACGGCTCCATCGGACACTCGTATGGCTCGCCTTCAAGGATGTCTGTCATCGTGCTGGCAATAGTTCCGTCAGCATTGACATCGGCGATGAAAGGATGTTGGATTGTCTCTACGTAGTGATCCCAATGGCGGTACATAAGGTCGGTGACGCGGCGACCGGTGGCCAGTGGCAGGTCGTCGGGGTTCTTCTTGATTATCTCGTTGAACGCCATCGACTTTATGATGATAACCTTCCGGCCGTCTGGCGAGAACTTGAAGCCCTCGACACTTCCGTCCGTCTTGCTGAGCTGGCGGCGGTCACTGCCGTCGCGTTCCATCGACCATATCTCACCTCCGGTCAGGAAGGCAATGCGGCCGTTCACCCATGTCGGGTCGGTCTCGCTGGCGGCAGCGGTGGTCAGCTGGCGGTTGTTCTTTCCGTCGGCGTTGATGACGCAGATGACCTGATGGCCCTTGTTCTCCTTTACGCTATAGTAGCCAACCTGATAGACAATCTGCTGTCCGTCGGCCGATGCTTCCGCCGACGCGATGCGTCCCATGGCCCACAGAGCTTCGGGAGTCATGAGGCGGCTGCTGAGTGTGATGTTGTTCTTGCCTATGTTCACGGCATTCTGTGCTTTTGTGTTGCCGGTTTGTGCGAACAGCGCTATCACGGCGGCAACGATTATTCGATATGTTTTCATTTGTTGGTAATATTAGCTTCTGATTGAATACGCAGAGACGCAAATACGCCAAGAATACTTTTACTGTGTGTGTCCAGTTAAAAATAACCTTTGCGTCTTTGCGTCTCTGCGTTTATTCTAAAACCTTCCGTTCATTCAGAACATATCATTTTTTTCTGTTCTGCATTTCGCGTTGTTGTCTCTGTATCTCGGCGGCCTGCTTCTGCATGGCTTCAAGTCTTGCGGCCAGTCCGCTGGTCTTCTTCGGATTTTTCATGTTCTCCTTGTAGCGTGCTTCTAGAATTGCCAGCAGTTTCTCGTCGTCCGTTGTCTTTCGCAGCGTCCACATGATGGCGGCGCTGAAGAAGAGCGAGACGAAATAGTAGAAGTTGAGGCCGGCCGAATAGTCATTGAACATGAAGAAGAACATCACTGGCATGAGGTACATCATCCACTGCATCATCTTCATCTGTTCGGCCTGCTGTCCGACCATCTGGTCTTTCTGCTGGCGCATGCTCATGACAGAATAGAGGACGTTCGACACGCAGAAGAGAATACATGTGAGGCTGAGATGATCGCCTATGAGCCAGATGTTCGTGTTCCACTCCCATATCGGGTCATACGTCGACAGGTCGTTTATCCACAGGAAACTCTCGCCGCGCAACTGTATGGCGTTGGGCACGAAGTTGAACATCGCGATCCAGATTGGCATCTGGATGAGCATCGGCAGACAGCCCGAGAGCGGACTCACACCATATTTGGAGTAGAGCGCCATCATGGCCTGCTGCTTCATCATCTGGTCTTCGGGCTTGTCATACTGTTTTGTGGCCTCTTCGAGTTTCGGTTTGAGCACGCGCATCTTTGCGGAGCTCATATAGCTCTTCTTCACCATCGGGAAAGTTATGAACTTGAGCAGCAGCGTGATGATGATGAGCACGATACCCATATTGAGACCGAAGCCTGTCAGCCAGTCGAAGACATAGAGCGTGAACCAGCGGTTGATAATCCGGAACAGCGGCCATCCCAGATAGACGAGCTGCTGCAGTTCGAGATCCTTGCCGAACGTGCTTTCCTTTTCAACATCCTGAAGCAGGCGGAAATCGTTAGGACCGATGAACATTTCAAATTCCGTCGGCCTTGCGCCGGTGGGGTCGAATGCCGTCTTCATCTTCGCTTCATACTGCTTCAGATAGCCGGAGCCTTTCTCCTGCGGTATGCTCGTCATGCGGGAGTTGGCCGCGATTTCGTCCTTTGCGATGAGCACGGCACTGAAGAACTGGTTCTTGAAGGCAACCCAGTCGAGAGCCTCTTCAATCTCTTCGTTCTCCTTTGCGGATGTCTCGCTCAGATAGTCCGTGCCGCCGTCTTTCTCCTTGTATGTGAGTGAGGCATAGCGGTTCTCAAACGTGAATCCCTTTTCCTGCTGGCGGCACATCTCGCTCCATTCGATGTCCATCTCCTTGTAGTTCGGTGCGAATATGCCGCTCAGTCCCTGAACTCTGAACGCCATGTGAAGAAGATAGTCGGCGCCGAGCGTATAGTCCAGTATGACAGCTCCGCCGTTGCCGGCTGCGGCCGTCATTGTGACGGTAGAGTCAGTCACGTTCGTAGGTGTGAAATATAGGTCGTTGGTCACGATGTTGGTCGTCTTTCCGGCCAGCATGAAGTTGAGGTTCTGGTCGTCACCCTCGAAGAGCGTGACGTCGCTGGCGTCGTTGCGGTCCTTGAAACCGAGAATCCGTGCCTTCCTGACTACGCCGCCCTTGGTGTCGAGCGTCAGCTCTACCTTGCTGTTCTTCAGGACTACCTGACTGTTACGGCCGTTGAGAGCCTCGAAGAACAGTGCCGTGCTGTCGCCCTGAGCCTGTGCGAGTGTCTGTGCCTTCCTCGTGTCGGCAGCCAGCTTCTGTGCCTCTTCCGCTTTCTGCTTCATTACGGTTGCGATTGAGTCCTGCTTGCGTTGTGCGGCAATCTCCTCGGCGGATGGCTGATTGTACCAGCTGAATGCTATCAGCACCAATATTATCAGTATGAAACCGATAGTGTTGTTTTTATTCATCTTTCTTGTTTTTGATAGCTGTATTTATAAAGTCCACGAAGAGCGGATGGGGATTGAGCACGGTGCTCTGGTATTCCGGGTGGAACTGTGTTCCGATATACCACTTCAGTCCAGGTATTTCCACGATTTCCACAAGGTCGCTTTCCGGGTTGCGTCCCACGCAGAGCATACCGTTGCGCTCGTATTCCGTCTGATAGTCGTTGTTGAACTCATAGCGGTGGCGGTGGCGTTCCTGTATATGCTCTTTCTTATATATATCGAACACGCGCGAGCCTTGTTTCAACACACACTCGTATGCACCGAGACGCATTGTTCCGCCCATGTCGGTGATATTCTTCTGCTCCTCCATGATGTCGATGACGTTGTGGAGAGTCTTGCTGTCCATTTCGCGACTGTTGGCGTCAGCGTATCCAAGGACATTGCGTGCGAACTCGATGACCATCATCTGCATGCCGAGACAGATTCCGAACGTCGGGATGTTGTGCGTGCGGGTATAGTGGGCAGCGATGATTTTGCCTTCTATTCCGCGCTGTCCGAAACCCGGACATATCATGATACCGTCCTGTCCGGCCAGCTTTTCGGCCACGTTCTCCTCGGTGAGAGTCTCTGAGTTGATGAACGTGAGAACGGTCTTGCGGTCGTTGTACGTTCCGGCCTGTGCGAGACTCTCGCGGATACTCTTGTAAGCGTCCTGCAGGTCGTATTTCCCGACGAGTCCGATGCGCACTTCTTTCGTCGAGTTGTTGCGGCGCTCAAGGAAGCTGCGCCACGGGCCGAGCGTCGGCATCTCGCCGATTTCCATGCCGAGCTTGCGCATGATGGCCGTATCCAGTCCCTGACGCTGCATGTTCACCGGAACTTCATAGATTGACGGGAGGTCTTCGCTCTGAACAACACAGTCTTTGTCTACATTGCAGAACGACGCCACCTTCTTCAGGATGTCCTCGTTCAGATGTTTCTCCGTGCGCAGCACGAGCACGTCAGGCTGTATTCCCACACTCTGGAGTTCCTTCACCGAGTGCTGTGTCGGCTTCGTCTTCAGTTCTCCTGCGGCTTTCAGATAGGGCACGTATGTCAGATGGACGCTCACGGCGTTCTTTCCCATCTCCCATTTCATCTGTCGTATGGCTTCGAGGAACGGTGCGCTCTCAATGTCTCCGATGGTACCTCCGATTTCGGTTATGACGAAATCGTAGTGATATTTCTCGCCGAGAAGTTTCACATTCCGCTTGATTTCATTTGTGATATGGGGAACAACCTGTATCGTCTTTCCGAGATAGTCGCCGCGGCGTTCCTTGTCAATGACGGCCTTGTAGATTCGTCCTGTCGTCAGCGAGTTTGCCTTGGTGGTCTGTATGCCGGTGAAGCGCTCATAGTGGCCGAGGTCAAGGTCTGTCTCCATTCCGTCCACTGTGACGTAGCACTCTCCGTGCTCGTAGGGGTTGAGGGTTCCCGGGTCGATGTTGATGTACGGGTCAAACTTCTGGATTGTGATGTTGTAGCCTCTGGCTTGAAGCAATTTGCCGATTGACGACGAAATAATTCCTTTGCCAAGCGATGAAACTACACCGCCGGTGACGAAGATATACTTTGTTTCTGCCACAATTTATATAATTTAATGATTCGTATCTAATACCTTAATTATACTCAAGGCGCAAAATTACTAAAAAAAGTTGAAACCCGCAAAGATTAGGTAAAGAATTAGTATTGAATGGTATAGAGGCAGTTAAAATCAAATAATAATTATTATCTTTGCATAAGATAGTCTGCGTTCGGCAATCTGTGGGCAAGCTCCTGTTGCGTTCATCAGCACTGTCATACATACCGGTTACAATCAAAGAATGAATATCAGACATATATATATCCTTTCTGCGGCCCTGCTTCTGTCTGCCGCCGCAGCCGCCCAGCGCCGCTATCAACGGCCGCAGAAGGCTGACACGTTGCTTGTGGTCAAGGCTTATACCGATTCTCTTGCCCGTTCGCTGCAGCTTGCCGATTCGATTGCTGCCGTTCGCTCGGCGCTTCGTAACGGCACGACTGACGGCCGTTATTTCCGCCTTTTCGTTCCTCCGACATTCTATCATTCGGCTGCGGTCAAGACATTGGAGATCTCTCCGGCAGCTTCAGGACGTGACGACGTTACCGACGCCGTGGATGCTGCCCTGCTCTCGATTTATATGCGGCGGCCGGACCTCGTCACCACCACCGAGACAGGATTGCGCCGGGTCGGATCCATACGTGCCGACGTGGAGAAACCGGTTCGCCGGAATGTCGAGCTGACCGAATGGGTTGAGCCCGTGGCCGACGAACCGGTCACCGTTCCGGTCGAGGTCGTGGTCAGACGTCCCAACTTCTGGACGTTCAGCGGCGACAACAGTCTTCAGGTGATGCAGAACTACGTCTCGGAAAACTGGCACAAGGGAGGCGAAAGCAACTATTCGATGGTGGGCAGCGTGACCCTCAACGCTAACTACAACAACAAGAAACGCATAAAGTTCGAGAACAAGCTGGAGATGAAACTCGGCTATCAGACATCGCCCTCGGACACGCTCCATAAGTATAAGACCAACAACGACCTCCTCCGATATACCGGAAAACTGGGTCTTCAGGCCACCAAACGCTGGTATTACACGCTTCAGGTGCTGGCCTACACGCAGTTTGCCAAGGGTCTTAAGAACAACGACAAGAAGGTTTATTCCGACTTCATGTCGCCCTTCAATCTCAACGTCGGTCTCGGTATGGACTACTCGGTGGAGACGCGCAACAAGAGGCTGACCGGCAGTGTCAATCTCTCGTTCCTCTCGTTCAACTTCCGCTACGTCGACCGGAAGAATCTTGCAAAGAAATATGGCGTCATCGGCGATCATCACACGCTGGAGGACTTCGGTTCCCAGCTGACAACAAGCCTCACGTGGAAGATCACGGACCAGATCAAGTGGGTGACCCGGCTCTATGGATATACCACATACGAGAAAGCTCTTCTCGAATGGGAAAACACCATAACGCTCAACGTGACGAAATATATCAGCACAAGAATCTTTGTCTATCCGCGTCTGGACGATTCGGCCAAGAAACGCGACGAGGAATGGGGCTACTGGCAGTTCAATGAATATTGCTCGCTGGGTCTGTCTTATTCGTTCTGACGAGAGGTGGTGTTTTTATGGATAACTATGTGTAGGGGCAGGATGTCTTGAGCGGGGTCATGTTTTTGTTGTATGTTGAACGCCCTTTACGGATGCTATGGTGTCATTCTTAAGGTTTATGCTATATATTCTAAAGATGATTATGTCTTCTTTTTTCTGAATTTATCCACTGCGAGAGTGGGGACTTTCTGAAATATTTCCGCCATGGGCGCAAATATCGCAAGCATGCGCGTATCAAAAATTAGGGGTGTTTGTGAGAAAATATTTACATATTTTCCGAACGGTCTTATTCTCAGTCACTTACAGTCGTTAACAATTCGGCGACATTGTGGCCGCTCCGTTGTTGTCTTGCCGTAAGGCCCTCCCGGGCTTGCCGTAAGGGCCTTACGGCATTGCAACGGGGCCACCGTTGCATGA
>CAMWVS010000019.1 GCA_947177775.1 uncultured Prevotella sp. | reverse complement strand
GGTGGAAGGAACAATGAAAGACGCCACGGCTACATACGATGCTGTTGCCAAGACAATCACTTTCGCTGATGATGTTCTCATCAACGCAGCTGCCGACCGCATCTATTATCTCGACTGGTTCGCCAATGTCGTTGTCAGCGCTGAGGAGGCTGTCTATGAAGAGCCGATAATCACCGATCTGACAGCAGAGCTTCCATACAGCAATACATTCGAGACAAATGCAGAACAGGCACAGGCCGCCATCTATGACGCAAACAACGACCAGAGCACATTCTCGTTCACCGAACATGCTTCAACCGGAAGTCAGGTTGCACGCTACCGCTACAGCTCTTCAAACGCCGCCGACGACTATCTCGTCTTCCCGGGCGTTGCGCTGAAGGCCGGTACGAAATATAAGGTTTCTGTGGATGCTGCCGCTTACGGTCCCAGCTATCCGGAGCGTTTGGAAGTAGTGGCCGGTAAGGTGGCCAAGGTTTCCGAGCTGACAATTCCCGTGATTGCCGCAACGGAAGTGGCTACCAAGGAGTTCGTTACTCTCAGCAACGGTGAGTTCACCGTGACGGAAGACGGAACATACTTCATCGCCGCTCACGCTATCTCTGACAAGAACCAGTACTATCTCTATGTAGACAACTTCTCCATCTTTGAAGTGGACGCCTCTGCTCCCGCCACAGTCAGCGACCTCAATGTCGTTGCCGACGCACAGGGTGCAAACAAGGCTACTGTTTCGTTCACCGTTCCCGCAACAACCATCGGCGGCGAAGCCCTCACTGAGGCCGTTAGCTATGTTGTTAAGCGCGACGGTGTGGAAATCAAGTCAGAGACAAAGGCTGCCGGCGAGAAGGTTTCCTTCGAGGACATCGTGGAAGAGGCCGGTTACTACACATATTCTGTAGTCGCTTCTTCTGCAGGTAAGACCGGTGAGACAGCAGTACTGAAAGCCTACATCGGTTATGACACGCCGGCAGCTGTCAGCAATGTCACCGTTGCCGACAAGAGCGGTTCGGTTGCCATTGCCTGGGATGCTTCTACAAGTGGTGCTGAGGGATATGTTGTAAACACCGCAGACTTCAAGTATAATGTTTATCCCGTTGAGATGGTTGAATTCTTTGGCATGACATTACCGATGACGGACTATGCCAATCCTTATGCAACAGGCTTGACAGAAACCTCAACCAGCTTCGCGTTCGACACAAACAGCGGTGAGCAAGGCTTTACATATTTCGCTGTTACAACCAAAAACACCACAGGCGAGTCTGCTGACGCTTACGGTTCTGTTGTTACGGGAACTCCATACGAGATGCCGTTTTTTGAAACAGTAGCAAATGGCTCTTTCTCTTATTGGTGGGGCTATGCCAGCGACGCTAACCAAAAGTATGTTGATGGCGGTCTCTATATCGGCGAGAAGGGCTCTGATGACAACTCCAGCTTCGAGATGTACGCCGGAACCGCAGGTTGGGTAAATCTGCAGTCAGGTAAGATTGCTCTTGCCGGTACAGCCAATCCCACACTCACGTTCGACTATTCAGCCGAGAACGCAACTGTTCTTACCGTTTCCGTAATCACTCCGAAGGGTGAGAAGGAAGTGGCCACGTTCACTGCTGGCACAGACTTCGCTCCGGCAACAGTATCTTTGGTTGAGTTCGCCAACGAAGACTGGGTTCGCGTGATAATCAAAGGCACATTCTCTGCCGCCGGAAGCGCGTTCATCGACAAAATCCGCGTCTACAACATGGTTGACAACAACCTCGTTGCAAAGGCCATCACCGCGACATCTAAGGTTGAGGCCGGTGACGACGTGACTGTAAATGTTACCGTTGAGAACCAGGGCTCTCTGACAGCTGAGGCCGGCGCTTATACCGTTGACATCTACTGCAACAATGCCAAGGTTCAGTCTATCCCCGGAACTGCTCTTGAGAGCAACGCCACGACAACGTTTGAATATGTTTACGCTACCAACGTCATGACTCCTGCTTCGCTGGAGTGGAAGGCCGTTGTTGAGTTTGCCGCTGACGCCGACATGAGCAACAACACCACCGCCACGGTTAAGACCACCGTCAAGACACGCAACTATCCTGTTGTTACCGACCTTGCAGGTACGCAGGCTGACGGAAATGTAAGCCTCACATGGAGCGAGCCGGATATGACCGCAATAGCGGCAGAGCCTGTGACAGACAGTTTCGAAGATTATGAGTCGTTCGCTGTAAACGCCGCCGGTGACTGGACATTTGTTGATGGTGACGGTAGTGCGACATACGCTATAGAGAACATTGATTTCCCGAATGCAGGTTCTGAAATGGCCTATATTGTGTTTGACGGCAGTTATTCTTCTCTCAACGCGTCATTCGCAGCCCACTCTGGTGACAAGTATATGGCTTCGTTTGCAGCCGAAAACGGCCCGAATAACGACTGGATGATATCGCCCGAACTGAGCGGCGACGCACAGACGGTATCGTTCTTCGCCCGCACATATACGGACCAGTATGGTGCTGAGTCATTCGAGTTCTACTATTCTACGACAGGCAAGGACGTTGCCGACTTCGTGAAGGTTGAAACTGTTGCCGCAGTGCCAGTAGATTGGACGGAATATATGTTTGATGTTCCGGCCGGTGCGAAGTATTTCGCAATCCGCTGCACATCCGATGACAGATTCATCTTCCTTGTTGATGACGTTACATATATCCCGGCCGGTGTTTCTGCTGCTGATCTCTCGCTCGTAGGCTACAACATCTATCGCGACGGAGTCAAGCTCAATGCCGAGCCTGTTGCCGAGACAAGCTATACGGATGCCGATGCCGCAAACGGTGAGCACTCTTACGTAGTCACTGTGGTTTATGACAAGGGCGAGTCTGCCGCTTCCAATATCCTCACTCTCAGTGTGACGAGCGGCATCAGCTCTATCTCCGTAGAGACAGAAGACAACGCTCCCGCTTACAACCTCGCCGGTCAGAAAGTCAACGACAGCTTCAAGGGCATCGTTATCAAGAACGGCAAGAAGGTCGTTGTGAAGTAAGCGCTCTGCAATAACACGACAAAGACATTTGTCAGAAAACTCTATTCTTACCGCCGAATCCCGATATTCCAGGGGTTCGGCGGTTTTTCCTTTTCACAGATTTTGTTCTTTTCCTGGTTTGTGCTACCTTTGCACATATTATGGAAAGACTACTTGAACTGTATAAGAGTTGGGCCGGTGCAGAGCCTGCCGGCATCGAGCGCATGGCAGGAGCCGGCAGCAACCGCGAGTATTACAGGCTGACGGCGGCCGACGGCATGTCGGTCATCGGCGTGATAGGCACGAGCCGCGACGAGAACCACGCGTTCATCTCCCTTTGCCGCCATTTCACGCAGCGACAGCTGCCCGTACCGACGGTGCTCGCCGTGAGCGGTGACGAACAGCGCTATCTTCAGACCGACCTTGGCTCCGTGTCGCTTTTCGACGCGCTGGCCGCCGGACGTGCTGCCGGCGGACGATATACGCTGAAAGAGCGCGAACTGCTCATCCGCACTGTTCGCCAGCTGCCCGACATACAGATTCGCGGAGCGCGCGGGCTGGACTTCTCCCAATGTTATCCGCAGCCGGAGTTCGACATGGACAGCGTCCTCTTTGACCTGAACTATTTCAAGTATTGTTTCCTGAAGGCCACCGAGCTCGATTTCCATGAGCTGAAGCTCGAAGCCGACTTCCGTCTCTTCGCCAAGGACCTCACTTCGGAACATGCCGACAGCTTCCTCTACCGGGATTTCCAGGCCCGAAACGTGATGCTCGATGCTGCCGGAAATCCCTATTTCATCGACTTTCAGGGCGGCCGCCGCGGTCCTTACTACTATGACCTCGCCTCATTCCTCTGGCAGGCCTCGGCCCGCTATCCCCACAAGTTGCGCCGCGAGCTTGTGAAGGAATATTATGAAGCACTTAAAAACTACACAGAAGTGCCCCCGGTGCGCCACTTCGTCAACCGTCTGAGCCAGTTTGTGCTCTTCCGCACGCTCCAGGTGCTCGGCGCATACGGTTTCCGCGGCTATTTCGAACAGAAGAAACACTTCATAGAGTCCATTCCGCCCGCCATCCAGAATCTCCGCGAACTGCTCGCGCTCGACTGCTTCCCCTATCCTTATATGACGGACATGCTGCGCCGTCTGACAGAGATGCCGCGCTTCGCCCGAATCGAACAGCCCGCCCTGACACGTGCCGACGGCTACCGCACGGCACCTACGAACATCTACGAAGCCCACCCCAACGACGGTCCGGCCACGTTCTCGAAGTATGACGGCAAGGGACCGCTCGTCGTGCGTGTTTTCAGCTTCTCCTACCGCAAGGGCATTCCCGCCGACGATAGTGGCAACGGCGGAGGCTATGTCTTCGACTGCCGCTCGACCCACAACCCCGGTCGCTATGAACCCTACAAGAAACTCACCGGCCTTGACGAGCCCGTCATACGCTTCCTTGAGGACGACGGCGAGATCCTGACCTTTCTTGATAGTGTCTATAAGCTGGCAGATGCTCATGTTTCCAGATATATGCAGCGCGGCTTTACGAATCTGATGTTTTCTTTCGGATGTACCGGAGGACAGCACCGCAGTGTCTACTCGGCCCAACATCTGGCCGAATACATCAACCGCAAGTATGGTGTTGAGGTGCATATATGTCATCGTGAACAAGGCATCAGTCAGGTGCTTCCTGAGAAAAAAGTCTGATGTGTTGAAGGCTTGAAAGAGTCACCATTAGTTGCCGGTTGAGAGTTGGTAAGTTGAGAGTTGAATCTGCGACTTGTATTATAAGTGTGTAAAATTTGCCAGACTTGCTGATTTTGTGTACTTTTGCAGAAAATATATAAACCCGTACGGATTATGAATTTGACTTGTGAAGAGAAATTCACTTCTTCTTCTGAACTTTCAGAGTTCATAGACCAACAGGAATAGACAGGAATATATAGAGATGATGCAGGCAATGATATTCGCGGCCGGACTCGGGACACGGCTCAAACCACTGACCGACACCATGCCAAAGGCTCTTGTGAGTGTGGCAGGGCGGCCGTTGCTGGAACATACGGTGATGAGGCTGAAGGCGGCCGGTGTGGAGAGGATTGTCGTGAATGTGCATCATTTCGCTTCTCAGATTGCTGATTTCCTGGCGGCAAACGGCAATTTCGGGATGGACATACGCGTCAGCGACGAGACGGCCGCACTGCTCGACACAGGCGGTGGCATAAAGGCGGCTGCGCCTCTGTTTGACGTGTCGTCGCCGATACTTATTCATAATGTAGATATTCTGAGCAACGTTGACCTAAGCGCGTTTTATGCCGCCAGCGTCGCCAACGCCGCAACACTGTTGGTGAGCAGCCGCAAGACAAGCCGCTATCTGCTTTTCGATGACGACATGCGGCTGGTAGGGTGGACGAACGTCGCCACGGGCGAGGTGCGCAGTCCTTATCCTGCCGCCGTCACATCTGTTGCCCATCGCTATGCTTTCTCCGGCATACACATTTTCTCTCCGGAGCTTTTTCCTTTGTTCGGCGGACTTCCCGACAAGTTCGGCATCATTGATTTCTATCTCGGCGTGTGCGACAGGGTCGTGATACGCGGCTGCGTCAAGGACGACCTGAGGCTGATGGACGTCGGGAAGCTGGACACGCTGGCAGAGGCGGAGGCGTTTGTGCAGGACATACAAATATATAATACGGACGTACAAATATATAATACGGACATATAAATATAATATGGACGTACAAATATAATAAGGACAACAAGTATAATTAAGACATACACAATAATAATATATAAACGAATATGCAACAGAAGATTATCATCCTCGACTTCGGTTCGCAGACCACGCAGCTCATCGGCCGTCGTGTCCGCGAGCTGGACACATTCTGCGAGATTCTTCCGTACAACAAGTTCCCGAAGGACGATCCTTCAGTGATTGGCGTGATTTTGAGCGGCTCGCCCTATTCAGTGCATGACCCTGAGGCTTTCAAGGTCGACCTGAGCCAGTTTGTCGGCCGGCTGCCCGTGCTTGGCATCTGCTACGGCGCGCAGTTCATATCCCATACGCTCGGCGGACGTGTTGAAAAGGCTGATTCGCGCGAGTACGGCCGTGCCCACCTTCAGACGTTCAACAAGGAAAATCCGCTGTTCAAGGGATTTACCGAAAATTCACAGGTATGGATGAGCCATGGCGACACGATCACGGCCATACCTGAAGGATTTGAGTGCATAGCATCGACGGCAGATGTAAAATACGCATCTTATGCCAGTAAGAAAGAACCGGTCTGGGCCGTTCAGTTCCACCCGGAAGTGTTCCACTCTGTTCAGGGAACACAGTTGCTGAAGAATTTCGTAGTTGACATCTGCGGTTCGAAGCAGGACTGGAGTGCGGCGTCGTTCGTCGACACAACCGTTGCCGAGCTGAAGGCACAGGTTGGTGACGACCGCGTCATACTCGGACTTAGCGGAGGTGTCGATTCGTCGGTTGCCGCCGTGCTGCTCAACCGCGCCATAGGCAAGAACCTCACGTGTATCTTTGTTGACCACGGTATGCTGCGCAAGAACGAGTTCACCGACGTCATGCACGACTATGAGTGTCTGGGACTCAACGTTATCGGTGTGGACGCAAGCGAGAAGTTCTTCAGCGACCTCGCCGGAGTGACCGACCCCGAGCAGAAGCGCAAGATCATAGGCCGCGATTTCGTTGAGGTGTTCAACGCCGAGGCACGCAAGATCACAGGTGCGAAGTGGCTGGCACAGGGAACCATCTATCCCGACCGTATCGAGTCGCTCAACATCACGGGCAAGGTCATCAAGAGCCATCACAACGTCGGCGGACTGCCCGAAGAGATGCACCTCAGTCTTTGCGAACCTCTGAAGTGGCTCTTCAAGGACGAAGTGCGCCGCGTGGGGCGCCAGCTGGGCATGCCCGAACATCTCATCACGCGCCATCCGTTCCCCGGTCCAGGTCTTGCCGTGCGTATTCTGGGTGACATAACGCGTGAAAAGGTGCGCGTGCTTCAGGATGCAGACGATATCTACATCCGCGGACTGCGTGACTACAAGGTGCGTCTCACTGGCGAAGAGGCCCGCAAGGTGCTGGCCGCAGGCGTGCCTGCGTCAATGACCGACGGTGAGATAGAAGTTTCGCTTTACGACCAGATATGGCAGGCCGGCGCCGTGCTGCTGTCAACCGTGCGTTCTGTAGGCGTGATGGGTGACGAGCGTACATACGAGAATCCTGTTGCCTTGCGTGCCGTGACCAGCACCGATGCCATGACGGCCGACTGGGCACATCTGCCTTACGATTTTCTTGCCAAGGTTTCAAACGAGATTATCAACAAGGTGCGCGGCGTGAACCGCGTCTGCTACGACATCTCGTCAAAGCCGCCATCAACGATTGAGTGGGAATAAGAAAATGAAGAAAGAAGTATAAAGAATAAGCTGCCGCCTTCCCGACTGCGATTGAATAAAAGTTGGAAAGGCGGCAGCTTATTCTTTATACTTCATTTTTTTCGTTCTTTATTCTTCATTCTTTATTTTCATTTTTCATTCTTTTCACTTCATCCACAATGTCGAACCGCGTCTCTTCGGGTGTGAGGTCGCTGTAGGCGTTGCGCATGTCCTCTTTCGTGATTTCGATGTCGCGTTCAACCTCGCGCGGATTGTCCACGGAGGTGTGGAAGAAGAGCCAGTCGTAGGTCTGCTTGAGGTATAGTATGCGTGCCAGATCGCCGTGGGACGAGCCTTTCAGCCAGTCGTAGCGCAGGAGCCGGTCGTTGCCGGAGTCTTTGATGGCTTTTACGACGTTCTTTGACTGAGAGACGGGTACGGCGCGGTCGGCCGTTCCGTGGAGAATCCATAGCGGAATCTGGCCGAGACCCGAGAAGTCGCGCAGGGTGCTGCCTCCGCAAAGGGCCATCGCTGCCGCCACACGGTCGGGGTAGGTGCCGGCGAAATCGAGTGTGCCGTAGCCGCCGAGGCTCATGCCAATGACGTAGACGCGGGTCGTGTCGGTGTCGTGGTTCTGCTGCACCCAGTCGAGAATGCGGGCAATTTTCTTCGGACTCCATGCCCCGCCCGGATTCTGTGGAGCGACGACCATTGCCGGATAGTAGCGCCCTTTCTCGATGGCGTGGAGCAGCCCGTAGCGGCGGACGCGCTGCATGTTGTTTCCGCAGAGGCTTGCTCCGTGGAGAAAGATAATGACGGGGATGCGTCGGTGTTCGGCTGTATATTCGCGCGGGGCATATAGCCAGAAATTATAACTGTCAGCCACTGTTCCGCGCATGGCTGCCATCTGTCCGTTCTGCGCGTGAGCAACGGCGGCCCAGACAATAGTGATGATGAATGTCAGTAAGCGTTTCATTTGTCTTGTTGGCGTCCGGAAAAGGCGGGCGGCGATGCAAATATACAACTTTAAATGAAGAAAGAAGAATAAATATGGACAAAGTATGGCTTTTCGCACGAGGGTTTCCGCACGGGTCGACAACTGACAAGTTTCGTAGTCATAAAAAACAATATTGTAAAGTAGCATAGTGATAAACCACGAAACTGTCAAGCAAAACCAGTACCATACGAATCTGAATTGTTACATGGGCCAAGTAACGGTGTTACACGAGCCAAGTAACGGTGTTACACGAGCCAAGTAACAGTGTTACACGAGCCGCGTAACACTGTTACGTGACCCATGTAACGGAATAGGTCTGTGCTGGACGGTGTTGCCGGCAGCCGCCGGTCGGTCAGCACAGACTGGCGTAGGAGGAACCGTGATATAATGTAAAAGGATGAGGAGGCCAACAGCCTTGTCTTTAATGACATGACTGTTGGCCTCCATATCCTTTTGCGTTTTGTTCTTTTCTTATTGCTTGTCCTTCAGCAGGTCGCGTATTTCTGTGAGCAGACGTTCCTCAGCCGACGGCTGTGGCGGGGTAGGCGGAGCGGCAGGAGTCTCTTTTGCCTTTATTACTTTTTGTGAAAGGCGGTTGATGCCTTTCACGAGCAGAAAGACACAGAAAGCGATGATGATGAAGTCGAAGATGGTCTGGAGGAAGTTTCCATAGTTGACCGTTACCGGTTCGAGCTTTTCCATCCCCGGCAGTTGGACAAGAGGAAGCTCAAACTTGAGATCCGTGAATTTCACTCCGCCGATGAGCCATCCAATCGGCGGCATAATGATGTCATTGACTACTGATGTGACAATCTTTCCGAAGGCCCCTCCGATGATAACACCGACGGCCATGTCCACTGCGTTGCCTTTAACTGCGAACTCCTTGAATTCGTTCAGGAATTTACTCATTGGTTTTAAGTTTTTATATTATTTAATACAGAATTCTGCTACAAATATAGAATTTTTTCGTAACTTTGCGGCCGAAAAGAATAGAAATATGCTGAAAAGGCATCATATTTTGGATATTCATTACTCAAATAAGGGTGTTCTCGGTAGGCTTATTGTAATTTACTCTTGTATAATAACCCTTTTAAAACAATAAAAAGTAATTATGATTAAGATTGGTATTAACGGATTTGGCCGTATCGGTCGTTTCGTTTTCCGCGCAGCTCAGACTCGCGATGACATTCAGGTTGTAGGTATCAATGACCTCTGCCCGGTTGACTACTTGGCTTACATGCTCAAGTATGATACAATGCACGGTCAGTTTGATGGCACAATCGAGGCTGATGTTGAGAACAGCAAGCTGATTGTCAACGGTAAGGAAATCCGCGTTACTGCAGAGCGTAACCCGGCTGACCTGAAGTGGAACGAGGTTGAGGCTGAATATGTAGTTGAGTCTACAGGTCTGTTCCTGACACAGGAGAAGGCTCAGGCTCACATCGAGGCCGGCGCTAAGTATGTAGTTATGTCAGCTCCTTCAAAGGACGCTACTCCTATGTTCGTTTGCGGTGTAAACTTCGACAAGTATGAGAAGGGTACACAGTTCGTTTCTAACGCTTCTTGCACAACAAACTGTCTCGCTCCTATCGCTAAGGTTCTGAACGACAAGTTCGGTATCACCGACGGTCTTATGACAACCGTTCACTCTACAACAGCTACACAGAAGACCGTTGACGGTCCGTCTCTGAAGGACTGGCGTGGCGGTCGTGCCGCTTCCGGCAACATCATCCCCTCTTCAACAGGTGCTGCTAAGGCTGTAGGTAAGGTTATCCCCGAGCTGAACGGCAAGCTGACAGGTATGTCTATGCGCGTTCCTACTCTGGATGTTTCTGTAGTCGACCTGACTGTCAACCTGGCTAAGCCCGCTACATACGCTGAGATTTGCGCAGCTATGAAGGAGGCTTCTGAGGGTGAGCTGAATGGTGTTCTGGGCTACACAGAGGATGCAGTCGTTTCTTCAGACTTCCTCGGTGACACACGCACCTCTATCTTCGACGCTAAGGCTGGTATCGCTCTGACCGACACATTCGTAAAGGTTGTGTCTTGGTATGACAACGAGATCGGCTACTCTAACAAGGTGCTCGAGCTCATCGCACACATGAAGAAGGTTAACGGCTAATCGTCAAATTAGCAGTATAACAATAAAAAAACAGGCCGTCCAGTGTTGCTGGACGGCTTTTTTTTCGTATTTTTGTCGACGGCTTCTTTAAGTTTAGACAGAGAAAACGTTTCATATACGGCAAAATGAACAAGATGATAACCATACTCGGCCCGACGGCCAGCGGAAAGACGACATTGGCGGCGCATCTCGCGGCTGCAACGGATGGCGAGATTATCAGTGCCGATTCACGTCAGGTATACCGCCGGATGGACATTGGAACCGGTAAGGACCTGGCTGACTATACCGTGGGAGACCGGCAGATACCGTATCATCTGATAGACATCGCCGAGCCGGGTACACACTATAATCTGTTCCGCTATCAGCAGGACTTCCATCGTGCTTACGCTGATATAGCGGGACGCGGCCGTCAGCCTATTCTCTGTGGTGGAACGGGACTGTATATCGAGGCTGTGCTGAAAGGCTACCGGTTGGCCGTGGTGCCGGAGAACACGGAGCTGAGGGCGCGTCTGGAGGGCAAGCCGCTTGACGAACTTGCCGTTATGCTTGCGGAACTGAAACGTCGAAATGGCAGCACGATGCACAACAAGACGGATGTTGACACGGCGAAGCGGGCCATAAGAGCCATTGAGATAGAAACATTCATCGAACTCCACCCGGATGTTGATGTGGCGTCGGACAACCGTCCGTCGGCGGACTCTATTATAATAGGTGTGAATATCGACCGTGATGAACGCCGCCGCCGTATAACGTCGCGCCTGCGTCAACGTCTGGATGAAGGCATGGTTGACGAGGTCAGGGCGTTGCTTGACAGCGGTATCAATGCAGACGATCTGATATATTATGGACTGGAATATAAATATGTGACGGAATATGTCATCGGTCGAATCGGATATGACGAAATGTTCGGCTTGCTTGAAATAGCCATCCATCAGTTTGCCAAACGACAGATGACGTGGTTCCGCGGGATGGAGCGTCGGGGCTCGTCCATCCATTGGGTGGACGCCATGCTTCCGATAGAGGAGAAGGTGGCGGAAATAATCAGGCTGGCGGAAAACAGCCGTTAGCTTCCGGTAGGCAAGTTCCGGTTTTGCATGTGGAAAACCGTAAGGGAACACAGACGGTGCAGACGTGGGAAACTTGTTCTCCGCCATTTGGACTGTTTCATCAGACATATACAATCAACCATCCTGTATAATCAACATTTAGCATAAAAACAAACATGGCAGTAGAAACTTCAAGATGGGGCATACTGTATTGTCCCAAAGCAGGTATAGGCCGCGGGCGCAAACAGTGGGAACGGATACAGCGCGCGCTTGACGAACGCGGTGTGCTTTACGATTTCGTGCAGAGTGAGAACTCCGAAAGCGTGGAGCGCCTGATGCGCATGCTGATAAACAACGGCTATAAGACAATCATTGTGGTGGGCGGCGATTCTGCTCTTAACGATGCTGTCAACTGTCTTATGGAGGTTGAACGGCAGGTCCGCGACAGTATTGTGCTTGGTGTCATACCCAACGGCGTCCTCAATGATTTTGCCCGCTTCTGGAATTTCCGTGAGAGTGAGATTCAGCAGACCGTCGACTGGCTTATCGGGCGCCGCGTCCGCAGGATAGACCTGGGGTGCATACGCTATACGAACAGAAAAGGAGAGAAGTGTCACCGGTATTTTCTCAATTGTATCAACGTCGGTCTCATTGCCGACGTGATGAACCTGCGCCGTCAGACACGAAGCCTTTTGGGTTCCAGAACCCTATCTTTCCTGGTGTCGTTGCTGCTCATGTTCTTTCATCGGCTGGACTATAAGATGGATGTGAAAATCAATTCGGATGTCATCCGCCGGCGTGTTATGACAATGTGTATCGGTAGCGGTCCGGGCTACGGCCAGACTCCCAATGCCGTGCCTTACAATGGAATGTTGGATGTGTCGGTTGTCTACACTTCAAAAATGACTCAGATGCTGGCTGGAATGTGGCTTCTGCTTACCGGGCGTTTCCTCAACCATCGCAGTGTCCATCCCTATCGTACCCGTGAAGTGATGATAACAGAAGCCCGGCATGCCATGGTTGGGATAGATGGCAGGCTCATAAGCACTCCGGTCGGCGGCTATCGCATAACGGTAGAGACGGAAATAATAAATTTCCTCATTCCAACCTGATTGCACGCCGGAACAGGATTATGTCTGACGGCGGCTCGCAGATAGTCGCGTGTTCATCCCATTTCAGAGATGTTGCGCAGTTCCTTTTCCTCGATAACCTTGATTTTTCTTCCGTCGATGGCGATTATGTGTTCCTGTGCGAAGGCAGACAGCGTGCGGATGGCATTGCTTGTGGTCATGTTCGACATGTTGGCAAGGTCCTCGCGGCTGAGATGTATGTTAAGCGTAGACCCATCCTCGTCGACTCCATATTTGTCTATCAGCGAGACGAGCGATTCGGCCAGTCGTCCGCGTATGTGCTTTTGAGTAAGACTGATGGTGCGCATGTCGGCCGCTCCGAGCATGGATGACAGTTGTTTGATAAAGTATATGGCCAGCAGACTGTTTTCTTTGATGAGCTTCTTGATGACGTTTATGGGAATCATACATATCACAGAAGGCTCAAACGCAGCAGCCCTGTTGCGGTAGTTCTCACCCGCAAAGGCGGCCCGATAGCCGAAAAATCCCTTTTGGTTGATAAGACGTATAATCTGGTCACGGCCTCCTATGCCGTCCATGTATATCTTGACTTTGCCGCTGATGAGGCACATCAGGAATCTGGGAACCTCGTTTTCGCAAAAAATGACTTCGTTTCTATTGAACGTATGTATCTCTATATTGTCAGTAAGGAACTCCCGCTGTCTGTCATTTAGCGGTTCCCAGAGTTCTGTTATTGCTTCTGCAATTATTTTCCTGTCAATCTCTTTCCTTATAACCATTATCCAACCGTTTGGTCCGTATGTTTATGCAAAAATACGAAAATCCATTCAGAAACGGGTATAATAGTGCTGAAATATAGCAGATAACAGGCTAAAATGAATATTTTTATCAAAAATTCTTGCTTTTCTTTTGTCGTAAACGCGAAAATTGTTAACTTTGGAAAGTGATTAGTGACGCTGTTGCGTTGTCTGCAGCCGAACTTACCTTAAGAAGATTTTGTAACGAAACTAATGAATTTAAAACCTTAATATAAGGAACTATGAGTTATTTACGATTTGAGAAGGCTGTGATGACAAACCTTGAAGAGTCTCTGCGTCGTGAATTGCTGCGTACCAACCGTTCGGGCGCGTATTCGTGCTCCACGCTTGCGGACTGCAACACGCGCAAATACCACGGCTTGCTGGTCGTCCCTGTTCCTGAGCTCGATGATGAAAATCATGTGCTGCTGTCGTCGCTTGACGTGACCGTCGTTCAGCATGGAGCCGAGTTCAATCTGGGACTTCACAAGTATCAAGGCAACAACTACAGTCCCCGGGGCCACAAGTACATCCGGGAGTTTGATTGTGACAAAGTGCCGACCACCCTCTACCGTGTGGGCGGCGTGTTACTTAAAAAGGAAGTGGTTTTCCAGCATTATGAAGACCGTATTCTGATACGTTATACACTCGTTGATGCCCATTCGGCAACGACACTTCGTTTCCGTCCTTTCCTCGCTTTCCGCAGCGTCAATCAGCTCACTCATGAGAACGGTACGGCCAGCCGTGAGTATCATCTGATTGACAACGGAATCAAGACCCGCATGTATGCCGGCTATCCCGAGCTGTACATGCAGTTCAGCAAGAAGAACGAATTTATCTTCGAACCCAACTGGTATCGCGGAGTGGAATATCCCAAGGAGCAGGAGCGCGGATACGCATTCAATGAAGACCTTTACGTTCCCGGCTATTTCGAGATGCCGATAAAGAAAGGAGAAAGTATCGTCTTCGCCGCTTCAACATCGGCAATACGCATCAGTGGCATGAAGACCATGTTTGAGAAGGAGGTGGAGGACCGTTCGCCGCGTGACAACATGTTCCACTGTCTTGTCAACGCCGCCCATCAGTTCCACCGTCGTGAGAAGAACGACGACCGCTATCTGCTGGCCGGCTATCCGTGGTTCAAGAGCCGTGCGCGCGACACATTCATTTCGTTGCCCGGACTGACGCTGGCCATCGGTGAGCAGGACTACTTCGAACT
The DNA here is from genome assembly GCA_947177775.1 of uncultured Prevotella sp. GTDB lineage: Bacteria > Bacteroidota > Bacteroidia > Bacteroidales > Bacteroidaceae > Prevotella. The sequence goes on along the minus strand of CAMWVS010000019.1, from coordinate 34,621 downwards.
GGTCATGAAGACCGCAGCGAAAGGACTTCGCGAGTTCATGGAAGGCAAGCCGGTGACGGCCCATATCTATGACCTCGACCAGCCGGACGTCCCCCTCTGGGCCATATGGGCCATCCAGCAGTATGCCAAGGAAGCCGGTGTCGCCCGTTGCATAGAAATGTATGGCCAGCTGATAAAGGAAATAATAACCTTCATTATAGATGACGGTCATCCCAATCTTCGTCTTGACGACAACGGTCTTCTCTACACTAACGGACGCGACCGTGCCGTTACGTGGATGAACTCGACAGCCAACGGCCGCCCCGTCGTCCCACGTACCGGATATATCGTGGAGTTCAATGCCCTTTGGTATAACGCCCTGAAGTTCTGTGCAGCCTTGGCCGCAGAGCATGGTGACACGGAATATGTGGAGAAACTGGAAGCACGCGCCGCGCTTTGCAAAGAGTCGTTTGTGGCGACTTTCCTCAACGAGTACGGTTATCTTCTCGACTATGTTGACGGCAACATGATGGACTGGAGCGTCCGCCCGAACATGATATTCGCTGTGGCGTTTGACTATTCGCCACTCAATCAGGACCAGAAGAAGAGCGTTCTCGATGTCTGCACCCGCGAGTTGCTTACGCCCAAAGGCCTGCGTTCGCTGTCGCCGAAGAGCGGCGGCTACAATCCGATGTTCGTCGGAACCCAGACACAGCGTGACTACGCCTACCACCAGGGCACAGCGTGGCCGTGGCTCGGCGGCTTCTACATGGAGGCATGCCTCAAGCTCTACAAGCGCACGCGCCTCCGTTTCATAGAGCGCCAGATGGTCGGCTATGAAGACGAGATGAACTATCACGCCCTCGGCACCATTTCCGAACTCTTCGACGGCAATCCTCCGTTCCACGGACGTGGCGGAATGTCGTTTGCCATGAATGTGGCGGAAATTCTGCGCACGCTGAAATTATTGGAGAAATACACTTATCAGAAATAAACAAGAGGAGGACGAAGACTATGAAAGTACTAATGTTTGGTTGGGAGTATCCTCCTCACGTATATGGTGGACTGGCTACCGCTAACTATGGAATAACAGAAGGTCTCCACGCACAGGGCGACCTTGACATCACGTTGTGCCTTCCCAAACCATGGGGAGACGAGGACCGGCGTGCCGCCAACATCGTGGCAATGAATTCTGTGCCCATCGCCTGGCGCGACGTCGACTACGAATACGTGAAAAGCCGCGTGGGCCACGTCATGGACCCCGATTATTATTACCGTCTGCGTGACCACATCTACGCCGATTTCAACTACATGAACGTCAACGACCTCGGCTGCATGGAATTTGCCGGAGGCTATCCGTCGAACCTTCATGAGGAGATAAACAACTACTCGATTATAGCCGGTGTCGTTGCGCGGACCGAGCAGTTTGACATCATCCACGCCCACGACTGGCTCACCTATCCTGCCGGCATCCACGCCAAGCAGGTCAGCGGGCGTCCGCTCTGCATCCACGTCCACGCAACGGACTTCGACCGCAGCCGCGGCAAGGTCAATCCTACGGTCTATTCCATCGAGAAGAACGGAATGGACTGGGCTGACTGCATCATGTGTGTGAGCGAGCTTACGCGCCAGACCGTCATCAATCAGTATCATCAGGACCCCGCGAAGTGTTTCACAGTACATAACGCCGTCTATCCGCTCAAGCCCGAGTTTGATGAGATTCCCCGTCCGGACCACTCCGGCAGGGACAAGGTTGTCACTTTCCTCGGCCGCATCACCATGCAGAAAGGTCCCGAATATTTTGTCGAGGCTGCAAACATGGTGCTCCACCGCACCCGCAACGTCCGCTTCTGCATGGCCGGTTCGGGCGATATGATGAACGCCATGATTCAGCTGGCCGCCGAGCGCGGCATTGCCGACCGTTTCCATTTCCCGGGTTTCATGCGCGGCAAGCAAGTCTATGAGTGTCTCAAGGACTCCGACGTCTATGTGATGCCGTCCGTGAGCGAGCCGTTCGGCATATCGCCGTTGGAAGCCATGCAGTGCGGAACGCCGTCCATCATATCCAAGCAGAGCGGTTGCGCCGAAATCCTGACCAACTGTATCAAGATTGACTATTGGGATATCCATGCTCTTGCCGACGCCATCTATTCCATCTGCGCCAACGACAGTCTCTTCCACTATCTTCAGGATGAAGGCAAGCGTGAGGTCGACCAGATCACATGGGAGAAAGTCGGACTCTGGATACGTGAACTCTATGAGCGTACGCTCGGCATGAGATAAAGGATATAGGAGACCGCGGCGCGTCATGCCGGCGCGTTCCGTATTAGTCCAAACAGTCTAATAAGAACAAAAAAACAAAACCATAATGAAAACAATATGCTTATACTTTGAGATACACCAGATAATCCATCTCAAGAGATACCGTTTCTTCGACATCGGTACAGACCATTACTATTATGATGACTACGAGAACGAGCGTAGCATCAGCGACATAGCCGAGCGTTCATATATGCCGGCACTCAACACACTGTTGGATATGATCCGGGAGAACGGAAAATATTTCAAGGTGGCCTTCTCTCTTTCCGGAACAGGCATTGAGCAGCTCGAGATGCATGCTCCCCAGGTGCTCGACAAACTTCAGGAACTCAACGACACCGGATGTGTGGAGTTCCTCGCCGAACCCTATTCTCACGGTCTGTCCTCGCTGGCCAACGAGGAAACCTTTGCTGCCGACGTCAAGAAGCAGTGTGAGAAAATAGAGGAATACTTCGGAAAGAAGCCCACTGTTCTGCGCAACTCCTCGCTTATTTACAGCGACGACATCGGCGGACAAGTAGCCGCCATGGGCTTCAAAGGCATGCTCACCGAGGGCGCCAAGCACGTTCTCGGCTGGAAGTCTCCCCACTATGTCTACAACTGCAACATTGCGCCCAATCTCAAGTTGCTTCTCCGCGACGTAGAACTGAGCGACGATATCTCGCTGCGCTTCTCCAACAGCGACTGGCACGGCTATCCCCTCTTCGCCGACACCTATATCAACAATATAGCTTCGCTTCCTCAGGAGGAACAGATTGTCAACATCTTCATGGAGCTGTCGGCTCTTGGTGTAGCCCAACCGCTTTCGTCCAATATCCTCGAGTTCATAAAGGCCCTTCCGGCCTGCGCAAAGGACAAGGGCATCACCTTCGCCACACCGACCGAGGTGTGCAAGATGACAAAGAGCGTGGGCAGCCTCGACGTGCCCGACACGCTGTCATGGGTGGACGAGGAGCGCGATGTCAGCTGCTGGCTGGGAAATGCCATGCAGCGCGAGGCTTTCAACAAACTTTATAGTGTGGCCGACCGCGTGCGTATAGCCAACGACCCGCGCATCAATCAGGATTGGGACTACCTGCAGGCGAGCAACAACTTCCGCTTCATGACCACCAAGCCATCTAACGTTGGGCTCGACCGTGGTATCTACAGCGATCCCTTTGATGCCTTCACCAACTATATGAACATTCTCGGTGACTTCATCAACCGCGTCAACAGTCTCTATCCAGAGGAAATAGACAATGAAGAACTGAACAGTCTGCTCACAACCATCAAGAATCAGGGTGATGAGATTGAGATGAAGGACAAGGAAATCACACGTCTGAAGACCAAGCTCGAGAAGCTTGAAAAGACCGGAGAGAAGAAGACTTCTGCTGTGAAGAAGACGGCAGAAAAGAAGCCCGCCGCAAAGAAGGTGTCGGCCAGGAAGGCCGCAGCCGAGGCGAAAAAGGCTGAATAACGGATGACTGTATTCATAGGATGACATGAACGTCACGCAGAACAGTTGGGTGACGTACATAAAAATTGCAATCATACAGCCGTTGCAACGTAATTGTTGCGGCGGCTGTTTTTTGTTTTGTCAGCGTCTGTTCCATCTTGATTCTTCCGAACCGGATTTGCATGTACCTGTTGTCCGGAAAAAGATTTGAATCTATATTCCGTCAAAAGACAATATTTCCTCCGCTCTCTTTCGGCTTTTACATAGATTTTGTGTACTTTTGCAAGAATACTATAACAATCAGACTTTGACATGAGAGAGAGACTGAATATACTGCTGCTGACCTTCTTGACGATTACCTCAGCTGTTGCTCAGCCATACTGCGACGTTCGAACGTTTACGCTTCGCGACGGTCTTGCGGCCAGTTCCATATCCCGTTTCGACCAGACGCCGGACGGGATGATGTGGTGTTCGACATGGAATGGCCTGTGCTGCTACGACGGCTATCGTTTCATCACCTTCCGCAATCAGCCTGGAGTGAGCGAAGTGCTCACGACGAACCGCATATTCCTCATCCGGCCCAGTGTTACCGGCGACGTGTGGTGTTGCACCTACGACCGCCACATCTACCTTTTTGACACACGTACCTGCCGTTTCGTCAATGTCAGCGATATGATCAGCCGTCAGTTCGGCCAGAACGTGGTCGTCCGCAACGTCTACTCGCTGGCCAACGGAAAGACATGGATTGTCAGCAACAACAGCGGTGCTAATTTCCGGATAGACGATGCCACCGTGAAGGATGGCCGCGGGATAGAGATGTTCTCAGAGGAGGCCGGCAATCTGCGCAGCAACAAAATAAAGAAAATCGAACTTGATGCCGACGGCCGCGAATGGATATTCGATGACCGCGGTGTGCTCCTTGCTGACGGAAGCCTGCGGAGCGATGTGCCTTTTGAATATTTCGGGCTATTGGCCCATACCGTCATGCTTGCTTCGCCTGACGGCCGCGTATATACCTGCGGAAAGGACGCCGGCACCCTGCGTCAGCTGGCCATGCCGTCGGGCGCCGGACAGATTCACGACATTACTCCGATGGACTCTACGGCCATGCTCTTCGCCACCGACGGTGGGGTAGTGGCCTGCGGAATTGTCGGCGGCCGGATGACGATGAAGACATGGCCGATGGCCGCCCCGGGCGAACCGGTGTCGGCTGTGCGAGAAGTCTACGCAGACAGCCGGCGACGGATATGGGCTTTCACCGACGGTGACGGCATCGTCATGACAGACACCCGCAGCGGTGTGACACAGCGGCTCATGGCGCGGGCTGCCAACATGATGCTCCACACCACGAGCGACCGGCCTTTTTTTCACGAAGACCGCCACGGAACGATATGGACCATACCTGCAGGCGGGACCTTCAGCTATTATGACGAAGAAGCCGGACGGCTTGTCCCCCACGTTCTCAAGTCGCAGGACGGCATGGGAGTGGCTCAGCCGGAAATAAACAAGTTTTTCATTGACGCGGAGAAGAACCTTTGGTTCACAGGTACGCGCGACGCCAATATCGTCAATTTCAAGTATCATAATTTCCGCCACACACCCGTATCGCCCTATCAGGACGTACGCTCGCTGCTGGTGGACAGCCGCGGCCGCACGTGGGCCGGAACCTACAACGGCCAGATTGCCGTCTATGAAGGCGGGCGTCTCGCCGGATATGTCAACAGTCAGGGCCGTCTGCAGACCGCGCCGGCCACTTTTGCCAACCGCATCTATGCCCTGCGTGAGGACAGCCGCGGCCGCATCTGGGTGGGAACGAAAGGTAGTGGACTGTTTGTCATCGGGCGTGATGGCGGTGTGACCCGCTATGTCCACAACCCGTCCGACCGCTATTCGCTCAGCCACGACGACATCTACGACATTGACATCGACCGCCGCGGACGTATCTGGGTGGCCTCGTTTGAGGGCGGTGTCAATCTCGTTGACGAGCGTGCGGACGGTCGTATCCGCTTCGTAAACTGTCACAATGAAATCAGCCAATATCCCGATAGTCTCTATTTCCGTAAAATACGCCGTATAACTCATGATAGCCGCGGAGCCATAATCCTTTCTACGAGCAGCGGACTGATAACCTTTTCCGATGATTTTTCCAGTCCTGAAAAGATTCGTTTCCACGTTTCGCGCCATATCCTCGGCGATTCGGCGAGCCTCATGGCCAACGACGTCCAGCAGACTCTGGTGGCGCGCAGCGGCCGGATTGTGGTTGCCACGATGGGCGGCGGCGTCCAGGAGATGGTCTCGGACGGAGCCTTGAATGACAATCTCCGTTTCCGCAGCCTGACTACCGTACGTCCCGACGAGAGCATCGTACAGTCGCTGACGGAGGACAACCGCGGAAATATATGGATAATCCGCGAAAGCAGTATCGAGAAGTACAGCCCCAAGACGGGCTCCCTGTCGCAATACGGACCGGGAAATATCGGCTATGACGTCGAGATGTCGGAGGCGCGTCCGGTACACAATCCTGTGACGGACGACATCTCGGTAGCCGTCTACGGCGGCTTTATCACCTTCCGGCCTTCCGACCTGAAGAAGAGTGACAACAGTCCGAACATCGTCTTTACCGGCGTTCTCTATCAGGGAAACAGCGAGATAGAGCCGCTACTGAACAAGGACATTCTTGACGTCGCGTCGGACCGCCGCAATCTCACGGTCTATTTCGCCGCGTTGGAGTATTCGGACAAGTATCTGGTGAAATATGCCTATAAGCTGGACGGCGTTGACGACAAGTGGAACTACGTCGGTGCGGCCAATTCGGCTTCGTTCAACTACCTTCCCGCCGGCCGCTACAAGCTGCTCGTGAAGAGTACCAACTGTGACGGCGTGTGGATGGACAATGTCGCCGAGCTGGAGATCTACGCCCATCCTACGTTCTGGGAAACGGGATGGGCCCGCCTGCTCTACGTCCTGCTGTTCTGCGGAGTGATATGTCTGATTGTCTATATCTATAATCTCCGCAGCCGTGCGGCCATGGAACGCGAACTGAGTGAGCTGAAAACGAAGTTCTTCACGGAAATCAGCCACAATCTGCGCACGCCGCTGACTCTCATCGGAGCGCCTGTCAGCGAGGTGCTCAACACTGTCGGGCTGACCGATTCCGCCCGCCGCCATCTGGAGATGGTCCAGCGAAATGCCTCACGTATGCTTGAGCTTGTCAACAAGATGTTGCATTACAGCATGGAGAGAGGAGTCTATATCAGTGACGACAAGATAGCCGGGGCTTCCGCTCCTTCGGCCGCCGTTCCTGCCGTTGCCGCTGCAGAGGCGGTTTCGCAGGAGAAGCGCGAACACATCCTCGTTGTGGAGGACAACGACGATGTCCGTGACTTCCTCGTCAGCATTCTTCAGGATGAATATAACGTCTTGGCAGCCGAGAACGGCCAGCGCGGACTGGAGATTGCAGAGACGGAGATGCCCGATTTTATCATCACCGACGTCATGATGCCCGTCATGGACGGCCTGACGATGGTCCATCGCATCAAACAGAACAAGGATATCTGCCATATCCCCATCATCGTTCTTTCGGCCAAGGCTTCCCTTCAGGATCGTCTCGACGGTCTGCGCGAGGGTATCGACGACTATATCACGAAGCCTTTCAGCGCGATTTACCTCAAGTCGCGCGTGAGCAACATCATCCGTCAGCGCCATCTCCTGCAGCAGGCCTATCTCGAACAGATAAAGCCGGAGGACCGGAAAACCTACAGTCTGGAGGCGCCGCAGATTGTAGATGCCGACAACGAGATGATGAACCAGCTTCTCGGCTATCTTGAGGAGCACATCAGCGACGCGTCGCTGAAGATTGACGACCTTGCCGATGCTGTCAATCTGGGCCGTTCCGTGTTCTACGGAAAGATAAAGAGCATTGTGGGCATGACTCCGGTGGACTTCGTGCGACATATCCGCATGCAGCGTGCGGAACAGCTCATCGCCGGAAGCAACTATCCGTTCTCGCAGATTGCATACATGGTGGGCTTCTCCGACCCAAAGTATTTCGGCAAGTGCTTCAAGAAAGAGACGGGCATGACGCCATCGGAATACAGGGAGAAAGCAAACGGAACAGTTCCGGCCAATGGGATATAACGTTTCAGTCCGTCCGGTTTATACAATGAAAAAGACGCGGAGACACAGGGGAAGAATGACGAATCCCCGGTGTCTCCGCGTCTTTATTGCCTTTTCATGACGTTGCGTCTTTCGTCAGGCGCTTGTCTTTACTTGATTTTCACGTTTATCGTCTTCAGGTTCTGAGCCGCGCTGGAGTTGCCGACCATAACCTCATATTTTCCCGGAACAACGCGCATGGTGTTTGTCTTCGCGTCCCAGCCCTCAAAGCTCTCGCGGGGCAGGTCGATGGTGACAGTACCGCTCTCGCCGGCTTTCAGTGCCACACGCTTATAGGCACGGAGAGTCTTGAGCGGGCCTTCGGTATCGGCCGTGTTGCGGATATATACCTGTACGACCTCCTCGCCGTCACGTTTTCCGCCGTTGGTCACGGCGACGCTCAGCGTGCCCTTCTTCGTGTCATATTTGGGAGTACCGAAGCTGAACGTCGTGTAGCTCAGACCGTGACCGAAGGGGAAAGCAGCCTCGCCCTTGAAATAGCGGTAGGTGCGTCCGGTCATGCGGTAGTCCTCGAAGTCGGGCAGTTGGTCGGAGTTCTTATAGAATGTCACGGGCAGTTTGCCGCTCGGGTTGACGTCGCCGAAGAGAATTTCGGCCACGGCCGTACCGCCCTGCTCGCCGCCGTACCAGGCTTGCAGGATTGCGTCACACGTGGTTGCCTCAGGTTCAAGTCCCATCGCGCCGCCGGAGCAGCAGACGAAGATTATTTTCTTTCCGGCCTCATGGAGCATGGCGAGCATGTCGCGCTGAACCTGCGGCAGCTCGATGTTGAGGCGGTCACCGCCACGGAAGCCGGGCTCGTCGACCTTCATCTCCTCACCTTCGACGCGAGGAGATATGCCGCCTACGAAGATAACGGTCTTGGCGTCGCCAACTTCTGCCATCAGCTGCTCGCTGGTCGGTGTGGTCTTTTTAGTCAGGTCAAACTGTATGGCCGCCATGTTGTCCTCCTGAACATAGTCAATCTGGATGGTGTATGTCTCGCCGGCCTTGAACTCTCGTTTCACCTGCTGATAGTCGATGCGGTGGCGTGATTTCCACTTGTTGATCACCGTGTCACCGTTCAGGATGACGCGGGCCTTGTCGTCACATCCGATGCTGAGCGTCAGCGTCTCGTCCCTGTCTGCCGTGAAAGAGCCTTCATAGCGGGCAGAGAAATACTCGAGATTTACGCCTGGAGCAAAAACCGTAGCTCCGCCGTTGCTCTGATTGATGGGTTCGCGCAGTATGGTTGTTGCAGCGGGCTCGCCCTCCATTTCCGTGTTGTTCCAGTAGGTGGCCTTCATGCCTTTTCCGCCGTCGGGAGTCTTCATCAGGTCATAGCGGCTTTCGTCAATCTCGCTGCGGGTAAGACCGCATCCGGGAATATATCTGACATCGCCAATCCTGTTGCGTATGCCCTGAAGGATGGTTATAGTCTGGGTGGGGTAGCCACTGTAGTTTCCCCACATCATCACCGAGTCGTTGGCGTTGGGACCCATGACGACAATCCGGCTTGCTTCTTCACGGCTCAGCGGCAGGACATCGCCGCTGTTCTGAAGCAGCACGGTTCCCTTGCGGGCCATGTCGAGAGCCTGTTGCTTGTGGGCGTCGCAGGCAACGATTGACTCCGGAATCTTTGTCCATTCAACAAGTTCGTCAGGGTCGAAGTCGCCGAGCTCAAAGCGGGCTTTGAGCAGACGGCGTACGCAGATGTCTATATCGGCCTCGCTGATCTCGCCAGCCTTGACTGCGTCTGGCAGCCGCTTGTAGTTGGCGCCACATTCCACGTCCGTGCCGGACAGCACAGCCTTGGCCGATGCCGATGCTGCATCCTTTGAGACTTCGTGTTTGCCTTTCTGCCAGAAATCGCCGATGGCACCGCAGTCGCTCACAATCATTCCCTTGAAGCCCCATTCGTCGCGCAGAATCTGCTGCTCATAGCGCGTGTTTCCGCAGCATGGCTCGCCGTCGATACGCTGATAGGCGCACATGACTTCGGTCACGTTGCCCTTCTGCACCAGTGCCTTGAACGCCGGCAGATAGGTTTCCCAGAGATCACGTGCCGGCAGGTCTTCGATGTTGAATGAATGGCGGTTCCACTCCGGACCGCTATGAACGGCGAAGTGTTTGGCGCAGGCCAGCAGTTTCCTGTACTTGCTGTCCTCCGGACCTTGAAGACCGCGCACGACGGCAAGTCCCATCCGCTCCGTCAGATAGGGGTCTTCGCCGTAGGTCTCCTGACCGCGTCCCCAGCGCGGGTCGCGGAAGATGTTGATGTTAGGTGTCCAGAACGAAAGGCTCTGATACTTCTTGATGTTGCCGCTCTGTTTGGCCTGACGTGCTTTTACGCGTGCCTCGTCGCTCACGGACGTGAACACCTGTTCCAGCAGTGCGTCGTCCCACGATGCGGCCATGCATGTCGTGATGGGGTAGACAGTTGCAAATCCATTGCGGCCGACGCCGTGCAGAGCTTCATTCCACCAGTCGAATTGAGGTATGCCGAGCCGCGCGATGGCCGGCGAACCGTTCATCATCAAGCGTGTCTTCTCTACCAGTGTCAGCCGTGACAGCAGGTCTTCGGCGCGCTGTTCCGCCGTTAGGCTCGCGTCCTGATAGGGCAGCGTCTGGCTCATGGCCGGCACAGCGCACGTCATCAGAAGCGAGATGAAAATCTTCCGTTTCTTCATTTATTCCGTTTGTCGGTATTGATAGTTTATGTAAAAAAAGAGGCTGCAGCGTAATCAGAATCATACTCTGCAGTCTCTTTGTTTTATGTGTCTTTAATATATATTGGCGTTCCTATGTATATTATATCAAATGTGTAAAGATGCCGCTTTTTACTTAACGACAACCTTCTTGCCGTTCTTGACAGCGATGCCCTTGAAACTGTCGTTGATCTTCTGGCCGGCGAGGTTGTAGGCGGGAGTGTCAACAGTTGTCTTCTCGGCGGCAACGTTCTGGATGCCTGTGCCTGTTCCGTTACTTGTATAGCCAAAACCGCTAAGTCTGCCTGTTCCGCCACGCTCGGTAAGTACGTATGTATTTCCAGCCTCAATGTTCCATGTCCATGTCCAGCGATAGTTGCTGCCGTCTTCTTCGTATGCAGTGGTAGCTTCAAGCGCTGTGAAGTCTTTCTGATTGAAGAGATTACATTTCTTATTATTGCCAGTACGTACGAAAGCACTTAGAGAACAATCTTTCTTGGCTGTGATGACTACAGATGTGCAACCGGAGTTCTCCGTTCCGTTGGGATTTTCAGCGTTAGGATCAGCGGAAATGCGAAGCTGTATCCAATTCGTAAATTCATATCCACCACTATAAGTGTAATTACTGCTTCCGGTAGTTGCAGCGTATACGGTTGTAGCTGTGAAATACTCGTTATCGGCGAGTACGGTACCGGCAGGGCATGAACCATCTCCCAATGCGTTGTCTTCTACGGGAACTGTGGTGAGCTCCTGGGCGTTGATACTCATTGCGCAAAACGCAACAGCAATAAAAGTAAAAATCTTCTTCATAAGTTTAATGATTTTGTTTTTAATTAATAGAATATTACGTATCTGTTTTTTATTACTTTACGGTCTTACTTTCCAACACTGCAAAGATAGTGAAAAACATTTATATTGTTGTTCTTTTACTGTTTTAAAAGTAGTATTTTTTAGTAAACAATAGGGTAAAATTAGAGTTTTTGCCAACTTTTTGTCAAAAAAGCCACTGACTATACAATATTTTATGTTATATTTGCAAAACTAAAAAACGTGATACTATTAACAATAACAACAAACTAAAACAAAAATTTTTATGTCTGAACAAATTAAGCGTATTAGAATGACGCTATTGCTGGTCTTGCTGCTTATCGCAGGAGGAATATCGGCGCAGACTGTAAAAGTCACCGTGAAAGACTCCAACGGTGAACCAGTCATTGGAGCGAGTGTGATAGAGAAAGGCACACGCAATGGTGGTGTTACTGATTTTGACGGTAATATCAGCGTCAAGATGCAAGGCAAGCATCCGCTTGTCATCTCATACATTGGTATGAAAACCAAAACCGTCGATCCGAAAGGCAAGACCGCTCTCAACGTTACGTTGGAAGATGATGCCGCAACATTGAATGATGTTGTTGTCATTGGTTATGGTACGGTGCGTAAGAAGGATTTGACCGGCTCGGTAACTTCAGTAAGTGCCAAACAGCTTGAGAACATTCCCGTTACAAATGTAACGGAGGCACTGACTGGTAAAATGGCTGGTGTTAACATTACAACGACAGAGGGCTCTCCTGACGCGGAAGTGAAAATCCGTGTGCGTGGAGGCGGTTCGTTGTCTCAAGACAATTCTCCTCTTTATATAGTAGACGGTTTCCCCGTTTCGAGCATCAGCGATGTGTCGCCCAGCGACATCCAGAGCATTGACGTACTTAAGGATGCCTCTTCTACTGCCATCTATGGTGCCAAGGGTGCTAACGGTGTCGTAATCATTACGACAAAGAGCGGTAAGGAGGGTAAGGTTCAGGTCAATCTCAACGCTCAGTACGGTTTCCGCAAGTCGGTGGGTGAGGTGAAGATGCTCAATCCTTATGAATATGCTTATTGGCAGTATGAACTCTCCCCCGGTAGTAGCGCATACGGTTCGTTTGATGATTTGGACATATATCGTTCTATGGCAGGTACAAACTATCAGGATGAACTTTTCGGCCGTACAGGAACGACTTCTCAGGTCAGTTTGAATGTAAGTGGTGGTAGCAAGGAGACAAAGTGGTCTGCAAGCTATTCTCGTAGTGATGACAAGGCCATCATGATTGGTTCTGGTTTTAGTCGTGATAATTTCAATATAAAACTCCAGACCAAGCTCAACAAGTGGCTTACGTTAGATGTCAATGACCGCTTCTCATATACGAAAATAGACGGTTTGAAAGGTGGTGCTGATACTCAGGAGTCCAGCAAGGCCTATTCTATAGCGGCACGTGCCATTGTAGACCGTCCTGTAGACGTGCTCCAGAGTGACGTGATGGAAGAGGAGAGCGGTGATAACTTCACCAGCACAGTCCGTCGTGTCAATGCCACATACAAACTTCAGACACGTCTTCAGAACAATATCAATGCCAGTATGACATGGGAACCGTTCAAGGGACTGCGCTTTAAGACCGAGTTCGGCTATGGATGGCGTTACAACAATATGGATCAGGTTTGGGGATTGGACAACTCAGGCAACTCCAAGTTTGGTCATAGTGGACGTCCGTTTGCTTATCTTGAAAAACGTGTACAGAAAGAGTGGCGTTGGGCAAATACAGTGAATTGGGATAAGAAAGGGATTTTCCATAAGGAAGACCACTTCAATGTCCTCGTAGGTCATGAAATGTCAAGTTCTTATTATCACGACACAAACATGACCTCAGTGGATTTTGACCGTAGTTCAACAACGGATCAGATTCTTGCAGCGATGGCCAACGGTACAGCTCTGCCCACAACGACATACATCAGCCTCAAGGACAACATGCTGTCATACTTCGGACGTATCAATTATACTCTTCTTGACCGTTACCTCATGACATTCACAATGCGTGCCGATGGTTCCAGCCGTTTCACTGACGGCAATCGCTGGGGCGTCTTCCCGTCAGTGGCTTTGGCATGGCGTATCACGGAAGAGCCTTGGATGAAGGGTACGGACAAAGTCCTTTCGAACCTTAAGGCACGCCTTTCATTTGGTACAGCCGGTAACAACCGTGTTAATGCCAAATATATGTACACGACTTATGCAGTAGGTGCAACTAATGATAAGAGCATCTATTTCAATGAGAATACAGCTGTAATATTGAAGCATGGCGATATGATGTCCAATCCCGATTTGAAGTGGGAGACAACCATCACACGTAACTTCGGTATCGACTTCGGTTTCTTCAACAGCCGCATCAACGGTAGCATAGACCTTTATTGGAATACCACGAAAGATCTGCTCATGCGTCAGACTCTTCCCGGTGAGTCAGGATACAAATATCAGTATCAGAACATAGGTCAGACAAGCAATAAGGGTATTGAGTTCCAAACCAACGTTGTTATCGTTGATAAGAAGACTTGGGGACTTGACTTTAATTTCAACGTATCTTATAACCGTGGTAAGATTGACAAGTTCCCTGGTGGCGACGCATGGGAAAGTTCCGGATGGTCAGGCTCAGGTGTAGTTAGTTCACAGGACTTCAAACTGCAGGAAGGCGGTCGCCTCGGCGAGGTATGGGGATACCGTTATGCAGGTGTTTATACTACCAACGAACTCGAATGGAACGGCAGTTCATGGAGCATCCGCAAGGACGAGAATGGCAAGCCTGTATGTGCTAACAGTTACGACTTGCTCAAGGGTACGCTTATGCCGGGTTCTCCTAAATTGGAGGATGTTGACGGAGACGGAAAGCTGACAGATGACGATAAGGTCCGTTTGGGCAATACGATTCATCCGTGGAGTGGTGGTTTCGGCTTCAACGGTCGTTTCCTCAAGAATTTCGATTTCACCGTGTTCTTCAATTACCAGCTTGGAGGTAAACTTATCAACGCTACACGCGCAGCAGCCAGCACATTTGGTAACAGCAGCCGTAATTACAATCTTAATGAAGAATTCAGCTTGGCCAATCGCTGGACCCGCATAGATCCGGCTACAGGAGAGAATATGATGGCTGGAACATTTGCTAAGGCTTATATAGCAGCCAATGGCGAAGAAGGCTACTACAATTACATCAACCAGGTGAATGGTGGTAAGGGAATATACAATCCTGCTTCTGTGACCGACCGTCCTCTCATGGATTGGGATCTTGAGAACGCTTCTTTCCTGCGTCTCCAGACAATCACGTTGGGTTATACTTTGCCGAAGAACCTCGTCAGGAAAGCCGGTCTTACTAACGTGCGTGTATTCGCATCAGGATACAATCTGTTCTGTTTTACAAGCTACTCAGGTGTAGATCCCGAAGTTGATGCTTGTACAAGCACTCCGATGACTCCCGGTGTTGACTATGCAACATATCCGAGAAGCTATTCTATCGTTGGTGGTATCAACGTAACATTCTAAGGAATAAAGTGAACAAAGAAGAAAAACTTAATATCAGAAATTATAATATGAACAAGAGCATAAAAACAATATTCTGCGCAGGAGCATCGCTCCTTACGCTCGCGTCTTGCTCTGACTTTCTGGATCAGACATCACCATCGGAAATGTTCCCTGAAGTTGTCTATAATTCGGAGATATTCACAGAGCAGACCATAAACCTCGTTTATTCAGGTATGACGCTCGACCATACTTATGGTTGCCGTATACCTCTTAACTACGCCATGAATACAGACTGCGAATTGGTGGATGCTGTTACAGACGATGCAACACGCAGTGCCAATGAGCGCGGACTGTGTAACTATGTGCCCAGTACATCATGGAACCGTTTGCCTCAGAACTGGAGTAACATGTACACCATGATAGAGAACGCCAATCTTGCAATAGAGGGTATTAACGGTTCGAATATAAAGAACAATACCAAGATGCGTCACATGCTTGGTGAGGCTCTTGCCTTGCGGGCTATGCTCTACTTTGATCTTGTGCGTAACTATGGTGATGTTCCTTTGAAGTTGGAACCGGCTAAGTCTGACGGTTCAAATCTGTACACTTCAAAGACCGATCGTGATGTTATCATGGATCAGATTCGGACTGACCTTTGGGAGGCAGCCGATTTGCTTCCGTGGGCCGGCCAGAACGGATACACAACAGAGCATGCCACTAAGGGATTTGCCCTCGGACTTGCTGCCCGTGTAGCCCTTGCCGAGGCAGGATACTCAATCCGTGAATCACGTAAAGAAGGATATGTTGACCTTAGTGAGAAGCGCGAGGGACAGCGTGGTATCAGTGATGCTACATATCCCACAATGCGTCCGGGTGACGCTAAGCGCAAGGAACTGTATGAGTTTGCAGAGAAGTGTCTTAGCAAGGTGATAGCAGAAGGACCTCACCGTCTTAATGCAAGTTATGAGAACGAGTGGTATCTGCAGAATCAGCTTCGTCTGGATCAGACTTACTATGAGAATCTTTTTGAGATTGCTCATGGATTGAATATGTCGGGCGAGATGGGCTATACCGCAGGTGTGCGCGTCAACAACAATCCGAACAATTTCGGTTATAGCAACTCATCCGGTAAGGTGAAGGTCCCGGCTACCCATTTCTATTCATTTGATAAAAATGACCAACGCCGTGATGTTTCATGTGCTCCTTACGAACTTAAAGGAGCAGAGACGATGCAGACATTTACCAACCAGCCGTTTAATGGTATCTATATTGCCAAGTGGGATGTTCGTAAGATGAGCGAGCAGTGGTTGGCCATGAACCAGGCAGTGGACAAAAAGACTGGTTACGGCATTAACTGGGTTGTTATGCGTTATTCCGACATTCTGCTTATGTATGCAGAGGTTGTCAACGAACTTATCGGCCCGAATGGAGCAGGAAGTTGCGGTAAACTGGCCAAAGATGCTCTTGCTGAAGTGCGCGCACGTGCTTTTGATGCAAGTCTGAAGACTGACAAGGTCGATAATTATGTTGCAGCAGTTTCTGCCGACAAGAATTCATTCTTCAAAGCAATAGTAGATGAGCGTGCATGGGAATTCACAGGAGAGGCCATCCGCAAATATGACCTGATACGTTGGGGTCTGCTTACAGATAAGATTATTGATATGTTCGATCAGCATCGTGAGAACATAAACAATCACTATTATCCGGAGAAACTGTATTATCGGGAGGATGCAACTGCTCCTAATTGGTATAAGGTGGATTACTCATCTGTTTGTTGGTATAACGAAGATGTTCCCTCAAGTACGACGGACATGAAAGAGGCTACATGGTTTGGTAGTGTATTTAAAGAAACTGATACAGAAATCAATGATCCCAAGAATGAATTGTATAATTCAATGAGCGTTATTTGTCGTGGTCTTATAAATTATGATCCGCAGGCAGGATATCAAGGACCGGCAGAGGTGGCTAACAGACATCTTATCCCAATAGGTTCGGAGACAATTAATAATTCTAATGGAACTCTTTCGAATTCCTATGGATTCTAAATATAAAAACATAATGACAATGAAAACAATAAAAAGCATATATGCCGTTTCCATGCTGCTTGCAGGTGGAATGATGTTGGCTTCATGTTCTGACACGAATGACTGGGATACCGATGGTTCTTACTCAAGGTTGTTCAGCATGGCAAGCAATGATATATCGGTAGAAGCAGAGGATACATATGCCACAATATCTTTTGATGGCATAAAGAGTACGCAGTATTATGTGATTGAGCTTAGTACAGATACTTTGTATGATGACATTCCGCTTGGTGGAACAGCCCATTCCCGTGTGTTCGGACAGAGTAAGGAAATAACTTCCGGAAAAGCTGTTGTTGTAGATAATCTGGTGGGTGACACCAAATATTATTTGCGTATAAAAGGATGTTCTGACGAAATTGCAGATTCGCGCTGGGCTTATTATAAGAATGGTGCTACATTCAGGACTAAAGCTGAGCAAATCTTTGACGAGACGGCTTCGATCGTTACGGATAATAATGTCACGATATATTGGGATGCCACAAAGGAAGTTACAAGCATTGTGGTAACGGATGGTGACGGCAACCCGGTGGCAACGTATGAACTCAGCGACGCAGACAAAGCAAATGGAACGTTTGAAATTCCCGGTTTGTCTCCTACCACAACTTATATAATCACAATATATAATGGAGAGGATAAGCGTGGTCAACTTCGCATAACGACTCCGGCAGCTGTACCTGATGCAGATTTCAAATATATCCTTCCAGAGGATGTAACGGTTATTTCACAGGATATAATGAATCAGGTTTCTGCCGAAGCCATTGCCTCAGGAGCTAATCCGTCTAACTATAGTGTTACGATAGGAGTTCCTGCCGGCCTGACTCTCAATATGGTCGGTGTGGATGAGGTTACAGGTGATCCGGCAGATCTCAAGATTCCTGCAGGAATGTCTGTGACATTCTTCGGACTGGCAGGTGGCTCTCAGCCAGTACTCAATCCGTCGCGTTGTATAAACATCGAAGGAAGCCATGCCTTTATACGTTTTGAGAATGTGAATATGACAGATGGAGGATGCCAGTATCTGATCAATCAGGGTACCAGTGCAACTCTTGGCGAACTCACATTCAAGGATTGTGTACTTGACGGTTTCGCCCGCAGTATTGTCCGTCTGAAGGATAATGCAGTCACTTCGATTGGAAAACTTAATGTAGAAAATACGATTATCAGTAATCAGGGTAAGGGCAGTTATGCTACATTCTACTTCAATAATGCCGCTTATACTGTAGAAGAGATAAACATCACTAACTCTACATTCTGTACATTGCAACATAACGTAATAGCCTGCTCAGGAGCAAACGTGAAAGCAATCAATATCGCTAACGTAACAATGTATAATGTGATAGGCGGAGGACGTTATTTGGTTGACGCGAATGGTGTGAACGTGAATATCAATGTGAGCAATACGATATTTGCCAAGACATTCTCTGATACAGCAAGAGGAGTACGCAGCGGTGGTACGACAACGTTTGCTGGATGCTATATGACGAGTGACTTCATAATGGGAAGCAATAAGTTTGAGGTTGACAATATGCTTGAAGAGACGTCAGCAAGTATATTCCAAGATCCTGAAAATGGTGATTTCACTCTCAAGGCATCGTTTAAGGCTGGTGACCCCCGTTGGATACCGATTGAAGACTAATTCATAGAAATGATATGGGTTAAATGCCATTTTTAGTTCCCCCCCCAAAAAAAATATGGGGAATGTGGCAAGAATAGAGAAATCCGTTGTTCAAGTATGAACAGCGGATTTCTTTATTATACGGTTTCTTCCTATCCGTTGAGAGCCAATAGTCCGATGAGCAATCATAGGGTTGTCGGTATCATGTTCGTATAGTAGAGTATATGAGGGTGAATATCCGAACAGCGTATTTTTTGATTCTGTTCACGAATATATATGACAGTGGTCCATTCTTTATGTTCCGTAGAAAAAAGTGGGACGGACCTGACATGAACTTATCCATGGAAAGACTGGTTTCGGGCTGTTTCGTGCACAGATATTTTTTTGGAGGGACAAAGTGAACGCAACAATCAAAAAAATACGCAATTACCGCCAAAAAGTAATCATGTATATAATATTTTATCCGTATCTTTGCAATATCTGCAGTTTGCCGCGGGTGCTCCGTTGATCCGATTTGTTTATTTTACAGGCCCGAGACACCTGCCCGAAGACGGCATGAACAGTGAAACATCAGAAGACTAAAACAACAAACGAAAATAATTGATTATGAATCTAAAAGGAAAACTCGCAGTAGGCGCAGTTGCGCTTCTGCTCTCCGCGGCCGGCGTTCCGGCTATGGCGCAGGACGCACAGGAGAAGACACCGGCCTTTCCCGGTGCCGAAGGTTTCGGACGCTATGTGACCGGAGGCCGTGGCGGTGCCGTCTATCATGTGACCAATCTCAATGACTCAGGTGAAGGTTCTTTGCGTTGGGCTTTGGAACAGAAGGGATCCAAGACGATTGTCTTCGATGTCTCGGGAACGATTCATCTTGAGTCTGCTCTTTCCATTCCCGGCAACACCACCGTGGCCGGCCAGACCGCTCCCGGTGGCGGTATCTGTCTGGCTGACTATCCGGTGGCCGTCAAGGGCAACAATGTCATCGTGCGCTACATGCGTTTCCGTCTCGGCAACAAGTATGTCCTTAAAGACGGTGCCGACGGATGGGACGGCTTCGGCGGTCTTGACAGCGAGAACATAATGATTGACCACTGTTCCGTCAGCTGGAGCATCGACGAGTGTTGCTCGTTCCTCGGCAACAAGAACACAACTCTCCAGTGGTGTCTCGTTGCCCAGAGTCTTGTCAATTCAGGCCATACCAAGGGTGCCCACGGTTATGGCGGCAACTGGGGTGGCGCCGGTGCGTCGTTCCACCACAATCTGCTTGTCCACCACGGCAGCCGCACACCGCGTCTCGGCCCGCGTCCCACGACACAGCTTGACGAACGTATGGACATGCGCAACAACGTCATCTACAACTTCGGCGGTAACGGATGTTACGGTGGCGAGGGCATGACTGTCAATATCGTCAACAACTACTATAAGCCCGGCCCCGGCACACCGACGGACAAGAAGGGCTATCGCATCGCCGGCGTCGGCGTGCGGACCCAGTCTTACGTGAACACATATCCCGCATACGCACCCGCTCTCCATCTTTGGGGAAAATACTATGTTACGGGTAACTACAACTCCAAATATTCGACAGTCAACAGCGACAACTGGACATACGGCGTAATCAATCAGGTTGACGCCAACGGATGTGACGGAACGTTCACCGCCAAGACAAAGGATACCATAAAGCTGGAGTCGCCAATGCCTTTCGTCGTTACTACGACCCACAGTGCGGCCGACGCCTACGAACGTGTTCTGGCATACGCCGGAGCGAGTCTGAGCCGCGACACATTCGATGAACTCATGGTCAGCGACACACGTGACGGCAAGGCGACATATACAGGTTCAGGACTGAGCAAGGGTTTCGTCAATTCTCAGGACGACAACAAGCCGGCCGGAGCTCCGGCCGACTGGAGTGCATGGCCGACGCTTGTCAGCACCGAAGCTCCTGTCGATAAAGACGGTGACGGTATGCCCGATGCCTGGGAAACGGCCAACGGGCTCAATCCCAATGACGCTTCTGACGGTCCGCTGACAGCAGCCAATGGCTATACAAATCTGGAGAACTATCTCAACAGCCTCGTTGCCGACATCACGGCAGCCCAGAATGCAGGCGGAACTATAGAGGGAGACATTCAGTATGTGGAGGAAGTCACCGACTATGAGATTTCTCCGGATACGTCGACCGATGACAACTGGAACTTCGCCAACGGCTTCCGCATCACTGCTTCAGGCAAAGGCTATTCTACAGGCAAGGGATGCGGCATGCAGGGTATCAAGTATTCACGTAACTTCGATTATACTGTGAATATCCCGGAAGGAATCACAATCACCGGCGGAAGGTTTACAGGCTACTGCAACACTGCCGGCTCAACGGCTTATCTGGCCAAGTTCGGCGGTGATACATATGGCGCGACGGACTACACCTTCGACGGTAATGACGCAGCGGAGGCCAAGACCCAAATCGTGACACTGTCACAGCCGGTCACCGGCTCGCTCCTTGTCCGTTTCAGCGGCGACAACCAGGTCGTGATGAACATGACGCTGTCAGCCGGAACTTCTTCCGGTATAGAGGAAATCTACGCACCTTCAGCCCTCTCAGGTGCTGACACACGCGTCTACACCCTCGACGGACGCCTCGTCACCGGTGATGTCCGCTCACTCTCCAAGGGAGTCTACATCATCAACAAGAAGAAGGTCGTGATAAGATAAAAGGTTGGGAAAACCGTTTCCCGACATACCGTAGAACGGGTCGTGTGGCAGTGACAGTCTGCCAGACGGCCCGTTTTTCGTTTCGCTATGTGGCTGTGTCAAAATGCAGATGAAGCATATTGACACATCCGCTCGGGAGAGAGGTTCACCCGATGTCTGGGGGACTGATGTTGAAAACCGGAGCATGCCGGAAAGCATGCTCCTTTTGTAAACATTGCTGCGCAAAAACCGGTGACAAATGAAAATCCTGTTCTACAGCGCCGGAAAGGCATCGGAGGCATGTCGGAAATGAGCCGGTTCTGCCGTAAGGGCCTCCCGGGGTTGCAACGGAGGCCTTACGGCATTGCAACAACGGCCCCGTTGCAAGACGAAAGCGGCCCCGTTGCAACCCCGGGAAGCCCTTACGGCATGGAAAATGATCACTTTTTAGCGTAAAAGAGTGGTTTTTCGGTGTCTTAAGGTTGCACAGATTTCGGGAAATAAAGGCAAGTGGTTGAATGACAGTTGCTTATGTTTGCACGTTCAAAATTCCGATATTTGCGGTCTACGGTGAAATATTTTTGGGAGCGCCCCTTTTTGATGCTGTTCAGAGGGCATTTTCAGTGTTTTTTGTCAATCGTTTTCTGATAGTTGGGAAACGTCTTCATGCTGTAGTGGGAAGAGGGCGTGTCAAAATGCAGAGAAGCACATTGTAGGGACATCCTTATGTGTTTTCTCCCTACTCGAAAAAAATCCCAGACAAAAAAGAGACTCCCCTGCGTCCGCCGTCGGGGCGGGGCAGGGGAGTCTCAATCTATTTCAGAGGTTATAGGCTTTCGCTATGATTATCTGTTGAGCTTTGTCGTTGTCTTGCTGCCGTTCTCCAGCGTCTGGACGCGGATGACGGTGCCACGGTATGACTCGTTGACGCGTATGCCCTGCAGATTGTAGTATTCTGTCCTGACGGCGTTTGTGCCTTCAACGTTTACTGTGCTGATGGCCGAACCTATTGATGCGATAGCGGCTTCGCCCAGTCCTCCCATCTCGTTGGCTGCGCGCACTGACCATGTGGCTTCAGCGTCGTCAACGGTGTAGGAAGGTTCTGTCGTGAAGGCCACAACTTTGCCGTTCTTGCATACAGCCCAGAGGAGAACATAGTTGCTCTCGGCCCATGTCAGCGACGTTCCGTCAATGGAGACGTTGGTGGGAGCGGAAGCCTGCTCGGTGGCTGCCGTGGGATCCCAGTCGTCGTTGCCGCCCATCACGTTGGCGATGGTCAGTTCGGCCACTTCGGCTGCTGTCAGCGGTGTGCGGGTGTCCACTTCATGGCCGTCGCCGAAGACCGTCTTGCGGTTGGCGAGACTTACGGCGGTGCCGCTTGCCGTGTGGCTGTTGTACTCCTTGAAGGCTGTGGGCCATCCGCCGCTCATCTCATCCCATCCGGCTGCCGTCGGCAGAATGTTCATCGTGGTGTTGATGTACTGGACGCGGCATGCGCCTTGGCTCCACGGACGTCCGAGGGTGAACTTGCCGTCGAACTTGCTGTCGCCCTTTATCGTACAGTCGAGCATGACGTAGCCATACTGTGCCGGTGTGCCGGCGGCGGTGATCTTGGTGCCGTCGCCCTTGACGATGAGGTCACACTGGTTGTAGATGACGTCGCCGCCACCGCAGAGGAAGTCAACGCGGCCTCCGAGTGTGGATGTCTCGAAGTAGAAGCGTGAGCTGTTCATGTTGCTGTAGTACGTGTCCTGATAGCCGTCGAGGCAGACGTTCTTGCAGATGGTCTTGTTACCGCGGTCCTGAAGCACGGCCACGCGGCCGTTGTCACCGAGGGTGTGGGTGAGCTTGATGTCCTGCAGATAGGTGTTGACGACGTTGTTCTGGATGCAGAGGTTGGTTGCCTTTCCAAGTCCTTCGATCACGTTCGTCGGTTCGTTGTAGACGGTTGTGCCGTCCATGCTCTCGCCGATGATGGAGACGTTGGATGCGGTGAGGTTGGTCGTCACGGACGGATAGGAGTTTCCGTCAGAGCCGACAACGGTTGCACCTTCGATGTTGGCTGCCTTGTAGGAGCCGTCCTTCACGAAGATGTAGAAGCGCTTTGACTTGTCGGCACGGCTGTTTGCGGCGATGATGGCCTCGTTGAATGTTCCGTTGTCGGGCACGATGAAGTCGTAGAGTGCCTTGGTGACGGCAGGACGTGTCTTGGTCGTGAAGTTGATGGCTATCGGTTCAGCCATGTAGTTGTCCGTGAGGTCGGAAACGGTGTTTGCCGGCAGGTTGAAGGTATATCCGGTTGAATATTCCAGACCCTTATACTCGAAAATAACGGTTTTGCCCGAAACGGTGGGGCTGAGAGTCTGCGAGCCGAGGGTGGCAACGGCGTCGGCGGTCACCTTCACTTTCTCGTTGAACGTCAGGACAATCTTGCCGTTGGCCGAGGCGTTGTCTGCGCCTTCTGCCGGTACGGTGGAGACAAGCTCGGGAGCCTTGCCGTCGTCAACGATCTGTGCCGTACCTATAATCCATGTCGCACCGAGGCATGCTCCGTCGTTGGCAGACTTAGTTCCGTCGATGGCAGAACTCTTGTCGGCAATCCAGCGCAGATAGAGGCTTGGCTGGTTGTTGCATTCTGCGGGCAGCTGGATTTCGGCGTCAGCCCATGCCTTGGGTCCCGGAATCTTGACCTGTCCGGCTGTTCTCCAGTTGGTTCCGTCGAGCGAATAGTCAACGTTGTAGGTCTGGTAGGCGTTGAAGTTGTAGGTCATTGCTGTCTTCACGGTGATGCCGGTGAAGGCTTCGCAGTTGAGCACGGTCTGCCAGTAGTAGTCGCCGATACCCGTTGTGCGCCAGTTGACGGCGCCGGGACGTCCCTCGTATCCGCCGGCCGAGTTGCTTTTGTCGAGCCAGCCTGATGTCTCGCCGGCCTCGTTGCGCATCACGAGCTGTGCCACGTCGTTGTCGGCGCTGAAGAAGTCAGCCTTGCGGCCGTCGTTGCCAGCCAGTTCGAAGTCCCATGCTGCCACGAAGTCGATGGCATCGTAGTTGGCCGTCACGTCATAGTCGGAGGTTATGTCGATGGCAATCTCGGCTCCTGTTTCTCCGTTGCTCCAGTTGGTGAAGGTCAGGATGGGGTTTGAAGATGCCGTGAGGATCACTCTTGTGCCCTCTTCATACATGTTCTTGCCGTCGATGACGGTGGGAGACGGTGTGGCTTCCACCATGTAGAGGTTGGCTCCTCCGGCCACGTCATAGTTGAGAGCGTATGTATTCACGGCCTCGTAGTGGGCAGTCAGCTCGGCGTTGCCGTTCATGGTGTATGTGAACTTGGCGTCTTCGCTGACCACATTGCCCTCGGCGTCGGTCCAGTTCAGGAAGCGATAGCCGAAGTTCTTGGTTGCTGTGAGCTGTACCTCGGAGCCTTCGTCATATTCGTCGGCCTTGGGATAGGCGCTGACGGTTCCTGCTTCCTCGGGACTGGCCTTCAGAGCGAGGGTGTATTTGGCTACGTCGGCCACGGTTCCTGTGACTGTTCCCGATATGGTCACTTCGCCGAAGATGCCGCTCTTGCCGGCGTTCACACCGACAGTCGAGGTCAGATAGAATGTCTCGGCTCCTGTGAGGGCAGCCTGCTGTTCTTCGGTCAGCGTGATGTCATACTGGTAGATGGCCGTAGCGTCGTAGGGCTTTTGTGAAGAGGTCTTGCCGCTGCGCAGTGCGGTCCATGTTCCGAGCTTGATGACAGCTCCGTCGCCCATGCGTGCCGATACGGTGATACCGTTCTCTGAGTCCGTTCCGTCGCGGTTGACATATCCGGTGAGTCTTGCGGGTGTGAACGTGATACCCTGTGCCGGCTTGATGCTCCATGTGAGTATGTCGCCCTTGTCGGCACCAGTTGCAAAGTTCAGACCTTTGGTCACTTCTTGTGCGTTGCCGTCAGTGATACTTGCGAGGGGCTTGGTGGCGTGGAGGGTTGTGATGCCCGGATCGAACGAAACGATAGAGAAAGCATCGTCAAGTGTCGATGTATATTTTCCCGGTTGGGAACTGTCGTTCATCGGCCATGTCACGGTCACAGGCTCGTCGGTGTATGTATTTCCGCCGGGAGTGTTTACCACGGGCAGCGTGATTTTCACTGTGCGGTAGTAAGAACCGTCGCCGATAACGATGTCTATAGTCTCGGCCGTGCCGCCGATGGTGTAGCTGACGGTTGTTCCCTGAGTGTAGTCTGTCTGGCCGTCGATGGTCGTTGTGGTGATGGTGCTGTATGCCTCAAGTGAGATTGTGGCGCCTTTGCATGAGGGAACGGTCAGCTTTGTGCCGGCGTTCATCTGACACCAGTCTGTCCAGTTGCCGTTGGCAATCTTGCCGCCGTTGTTGGTGTCGAAGTCGAGCTTCACGTCGATGGTCTCTCCATTGATTGTGGCCTGTGTCACCCAAAAACCGGTGACGTTCTGATAGCTGATGTTCGGCGCACCGTTCTGACGCTGGAAGTCGAAATTGAGTGTCACGGCGTCGGTGCGGTCGGCGAGCGCTATGGCGTTGGCTGTGAATACGGGCGACAGCTCGAGGTCCTTCTCCAGCTTGATGGTCTGACCGGGAGCATAGCTGTCCGTGCCGTCGGTCCATGCCGTGAGGGTCTTGCCCTCAGCGTAGAGCGTAAAGTTCTTCGGCAGGGTGTAGTCCGTGCCGAGATCGGCCTTGATGCCGGTTGGCAGTGTGCCGATTGCCTCTGTGGTGCCCATCGTGTAGCTCACCGTTGCCTCTGTGGGCGCCTCTGAAACGGCTTCCACCGAGAGATACGGGGTGTAGCTGCTCGTGGTGATGGTCAGCGTGGTGGCCTCGCCGCGGTAGTAGCCGAAAGTGGCGTGGGCGTCGTCCTTGCTGTTTTTCCAGCATCCGGTTTTCTCCGTTGCGAAGGACGCCACCTCGTTTCCGGCGGCGTCGGTCACCTTGATGGTGTGGCCGGCATAGTCGCAGTTGCCTACACCGATCTTCACCATGCCGTCAACGGGAACTATCAGTTTGGCGCCCCCCCATCCGTGGTCGTTGTGATACTTGCCGCTGATGACAGCGCTGGCGGAAGCGTCTGTCGCTTCCACGCGTGTTGCCGTTCCGTCGTCAGCGATGACGATTCCGAACTCGACGTTGGGTCTGTTGGCAAACTCATCGTCGGTGAGAAGCCACTGTCCCGTGAGATCGAGCTTGATGTCCTTGAAGGCTGCGCTGGCCGGAACGATTCCGGACAGACAGAGCACGAGAAGGACCAATCTAAGGATCTTACCTTTTGTCATACTTGCTTTAACTTGTTTTTTGTTAGTGAATTAATAGTAAATATCTGTATATTTTTCTGTTCCTTTGGATTGTTGCATCCGGTTCCTTGTTTCTTGTATCTCTACTATTTTAGGTATTTGTTGCAAAATTACGGATAAACTATTTTTAAGAGGTGGCTTTTTTGTTGTTTAAGTAGTAAAAAAGCGGAGTGGTTGCGGTGGCTTCGTCGGTATCTTTTGAAAATACATGTCTGAAGTCGTCCGCAACCACTCCGATTGCTTTATCCATTTATCTTATCATCATCTTGCTGATGCGGCGTCCGTTGTCAAGCGTAGTAAGGCGGATGACAGTGCCTTTTGCTGACGGCGATACGCGCACGCCTTGAAGATTATAGTATTCCGTACGTACGGGTTTGCCGACGGCGCTTACGTTGCTGATGGCCGTCACGCCGTTTTCGATGGCTTCAACCACGGTCCCGTCTTCCTTGACATAACGCGGGTAGTATTCCTCTGGTGTGGAGATGGCGTCGCAGTTTCCGCCCGTCATGATGTCCTGCACGAGACTGTTGCAGTAAACCTCGATGTTGGAATACCATCCTTTCGGGTCTATCGTTGTCTTTGTGGCGTCGGACGCATCGTTGGGGTTGAGGCCGTTGGCGCGCTCCCAGTCGTCGGGTATGCCGTCGCCGTCGGAGTCGAATCCGGCGGGACGTGAGCCTGTTCCGAAGTTATTCTCGGTATAGCCGTTGACGTCGGAAACGAGGTCGATGAGTCCCCACTTGCCCGTCACGGAGCCTTTGTATGTGGCCTTGCCGGTGAGTGCCTCCTCCATGTAGCGTGCGTCAACGTCGTCGCGATGGAGTGAAGCGCCGCAGTAGGCCAGCACTTTGTTGAAAGCATTTTCTGCCGTATGGGTAGTCACGTCGCCTGTGGGTGCCGGCTCGTCCATCTTTATCTTCACACACGATTTTCCGCTGGTCGTGATGTGGGGCACGTCGTCGCCATACATGTTGTTCG
The DNA here is from genome assembly GCA_947177775.1 of uncultured Prevotella sp. Taxonomy (GTDB): domain Bacteria; phylum Bacteroidota; class Bacteroidia; order Bacteroidales; family Bacteroidaceae; genus Prevotella. The sequence continues at coordinate 7,030 of CAMWVS010000019.1, read as the reverse complement.
GGTCTTCCGAATAGGTCTCACCGTTCACCGTATATACGCCTTTGTCGTAGCTGACGCCGGCCCAGTCACGGTTTTGCTTTTTGGCTCCCGCTGCAGTCTCGGTGGTGTTGCCCGAGATAAAGTAACGGCTGGTCATGCCGTAGTATTCGGGATGCTTGCTGTCGGAGTTGCCGCTCGTGGAGACGGTGACGAGGGTTATGCGTTCCTGATTGCCGTTTCCTGAGTTGCCGGCCTTGAAGTAGTTGTTGACGATGTTTATCTGGCCGCCGCCAGGTCCGCCGTAGCATGCGCCGGGACAGTTGAACATGACGCAGTTTCTGAAGTCAACGTTCTCTGCCTGTGCGGGATTTTCCCACTTGTATGTTTCATAGTCGTAGTTGGTTGTATAGCCCGTCCACCCGTAGCGTGCGCCGTTGAAACGCGGACCGCGGTTGGTCACGCTGGCTATCATGTTATGATGGAAGCTGGCGAGCTTGCCGCCCCAGATTCCGCCATAGCCGTGGGCACCTTTGCTGTGTCCGGGGTTTGAGAGGCTTTCGGCTATGGTGCACCATTGCATGGTGAAGTTGTTGTTGTCGTAGAACGATGCCACCTCGTCTATGCTCCAGCTGAACGAGCAGTGGTCGAGCATGATGCCCGTCTTCTGTCTGTCCCAGATGGCATCGGCGCCGTCGTTCACGTCACGCTCCTGTCCGCGTCTGCTGCGCACGAACCTCATTATGATGTTGTTGGCGCAGCGCAGGGTGCGGTAGCGCAGGGTGATGCCGGGGTAGGGTGCCGTCTGGCCTTCAATGGTTGTGTTGGCACCGATGGTGATGTCGGAGTTCAGTGGTATTACTCCTGCTACATCGAATACCACAATTTTCTTGTCACTGCCTTTCACTGCTTCGCGAAAAGAGCCGGCGCCAGAGTCGTTGAGGTTGGTTACGTGAATGACCTTGCCGCCGCGACCGCCCGTTACGTAGCGTCCGTGGCCTTCGGCTCCGGGAAAGGCCGGAATCTTTGGAGAGGTCTGAGCCATGGCTGCTGAGGCCATAGCTGCAATGGATAATGTGAGTAACTGTCTTTTCATATATCTTTTTTTATGGGAGTTTTATGGGAGTTATTTGGATTTATGGGAGGGATGGGAGTTTATGGGAGTTATGGGAGTTTATGGAAGTCCCAACATCTTTTCCTTTCAAATGACAGGAGCTAAAGATGCTGCACGGGGCAGCTTCTTTAACTCCTTGTCATGAACTTCTTGTCTTTTAATTCCTTGTCATGAACTCCTTGTCATTATTCATACTCGGATTGTTCCTTTCCGGCTGGTTTCATTGCATTCTGTTGAGGCCTTCCCAACGCACGTTCCATGTGCCGTCCTTGGGGAAGCCTGGGTTGAGAACGTCCTTGCAGCCGTCCCATCCGGCGCACATCATGGCCACAGCGTCGAGCAGAGAGCCGTTGCCCGGCAGATAGAGGCGCAGGCGCTTGGGCTCCTGATAGTTGTGGCCGCTCTTGAGGTATGTGTTCTTGCCCTTGTTGATGAGCAGAGCTTCGAGAGCGGTTGCCGGTTCGCCGAGGCGGGCAGCGCACATGGCTATCATGCCGTAGTCCCATCCCCAGGTGGTGTCCCAGTTCCAGTTCTTCATCACCCAATCGAGCGTGGCCTTCATCTTGGCCTCGTCATACTGACCTGTGGCGGGCAGCAGACCGCAGGCACCGAGCACGGCGGGATGGTCAGAGCGTGATTTCAGGGCGAAGTCCTCGGCCGAAATCTGTTTGGATGTGTTCTGTCCGCCGGTGTTGAACGGATCGAAACCGGCCGACTTGGCCTTCGGGTCGAATGCCTGAGACGGCTCGCCGGCGGTGTAGATACCGTCTTTCTCGGCCAGACTGCCCATACGGCTGATCAGTTCGTCCCATTCGGCATTGCGCTCCAGACCCTGACGCTCGCGCCACTTCTGCGCAACGTTGAGGCCGTAGACCCAATAAACCTGCTCAAACGGGTGATTGAACGAGAAGTCCTTCGACATGGATTCCTGCATGGCCGTCTGTCCGAAGAGCTTGATGTCGCCCTTCTTCGGTGCACAGGCCTTTGCGAAATCGGCCATGAACTCGGCCGTCTCCTCCACCTGCTTGCCATATTTCTTCAGCGTCTCGCCGTTGGGCTTGGCGCGGAACATCTCCTCGGCCATATATATATAATGTGGCTGCTGCCATGTGAGGAACGAACCGACGTTTGACGGTGACTCGCCGGCCCATGGGTCGGTCATCTTCATCCAACGCACACCCTTGAATCCCTGACGTTCGGCAATCTTCTTTGCCACGGGATAAGCTGTCTCGTTGTACCAGTCGAGCATCTTTGCAACGACCTCGGGGCGGTTCCAAAGTGCGAAATCGACAGCGTGCCACCATGTCATCTCCAGATGGGGACGGCCGTACCATGAGTTATACGTCAGACCGGTTTCCTGAGGAGGTGTGGTGTTGGCACAGTTGATAGCCGTCAGATACTGGGAGAGCACCGTGCGGCGCTCCAGCTCCTTGGCTCTCGGGTCGGTACATCCGGAGAAGTCGACGATGGCGCCGCTATTCCAGAATCTCGGCCAGTATTTCATCACGCCCTTCAGCGCCTGGTCATATTCGAAAGCTCCCGGACGCATACGGTTCTGTTTCGGAGTATATTCGGCGCAGAACGACAGGACGTCTTCCTTGCTTACGAGTGCGAAGCAGTGGGGCGTTTCGGTTTCTTTGATGGAGGCGTTGCCCTCCCATGTCACGGTCACGTAGTAGCGTGTGCCATCGACGATGCGCTCGATGACGGCCGAGCAACTGTCGGAGCTGACAATCTTCGAGCTGTGTTTCTCCGGCTTAGTCCAGTCATTGGCGTCGTCGGCGTGCTTGCCCGACGGATAAGAGAAACGGAAAGTCACGGCGGCGCGGCCCTCGTGGAGCAGTGTTGACTTGATGCGTGCGAAGATTGCGTCCTTGTCGGACATGCAGGCTGTTGTCACCTCGACGGGAGTGCCGTCGGCGGTGAAGCGTGACTCAATAGTTCCGTCCCACAGAGCCTGCTCCTGACGGATGTTCTTCAGTTCCTTCAGCGGAATCTGCTTGCCGTCCTTGTCGGCCAGCATAAGTCCGATGGTTCCGAGGTTCAGACGGTGGGGGTTGGCGCGGAAATATTCAGTGGCCTCCTTGTTGCGGCCGTCGGTCTTATATTCCACGGCGAACACCTCGTCACGGCCGTGACCCAGATTCATTGTCCTCTCGGTTTCGGCGGGAGTCAGTCCCTTGGTGTTTTTGAACGAGTGCCATCCCCAGTCGGACATGGCGTTCAGAGGCACACCTGCCTCATAATCAAAAGGGTAGCTCTGCAGACCGGTAACGTCGACGGTAGTGGCGAAATGGCCGTTGCCGACGGAGAGTGATGCCAAAGCGTCAGCTTCGGTCACAACAGGGTTGTTGCGTGTGACGACGGCCTGACGGTTGATTGTGGCCGTGGCGTTGTCAGTGTTATATCCCAGAGCCTCCATTTCGAGTGAAGCCCAGATGAACGGACCTACGCCCTTGGCGTCGTTGTCGCGCACCTCCTCGCTCAGATAGTAGTCATAAGAACCGTCGCGGCGCTTGTTCTCCTTCAGCTTCATGCCGTACTTCTCCGTAGCGGCCTTCACCTTGTCGCTCATGCCCGGGCCCAGTCCGGCCACCTTGCAGCAGCCGGTCAGCGAGATTGTCAGGTCGGGGTTGACCTTGATGAAGTTGTTGATGAGTCCGCGGTAGGCCTTGATGCCGGCGTCGCGGTACTTGGAACCAACGTAGCCCTTGCGGTAAGCCTTCAGCAGGGCGTAGGTGAACATTGAGGAGCATGTGGACTCCAGATAGTTGCCCTCGCGTTTGGGGCTGTCCATCACCTGATACCATACGCCCGTCTGCTTGTCCTGCCACTTGATGATGGCGTCAAGGTCTTTCTTCAGCAGTTCGATGACCTCGCCGCGGCGGCTGTAGTTCTCTGGCAGCGCGTCAAGCAGTTCGATGAGTGCCATCGTGTACCATCCCTGGGCGCGTCCCCAGCAGTGCTGCGACAGTCCTGTCTCCTTGTCGGCCCAGAACATCTCGCGTGTCTCGTCCCAGGCGTGGCGGTTCAGGCCGGTTTTGGGGTCGAGCGTGCGCTCGTAAGTCTTCTTGATCTGGTCAACGGCGTCGTCGTAGATGGCCTGTGCCTTCTTGTCCTTGAGGAGCATATTGGCTGTCATGGCGTAGTAGGGCAGACCCATGAAGATACCGTCGAGCCACACCTGATAGGAGTAGATGGCCTTGTGCCAGAATACGCCGTCCTCAGTGCGGGGCTGGTTCTTCAGCTGCTTCATCAGCGTTTCGAGTGCCTTGCGGTTTTTTGCCTCGGGGTATAACTGATACATACGGGCCACGAAATGGCCCGTACGTATCTGATCTAAGTTGTAGTCTTCAAGTCTGTATCCGCGGATGTCGCCCTTGGCGTTGATCATCGTGTCGGTGTATTGCTGGCAGTATCGTTTTATGTCGTCGCCGCCATATCTTAAATAGGTGTCGAGCATAGCCTCCAGCTCGATGCCCATCACGTAGCTCCACTTCGGCCGGTTGGAGAAGTCGAGCATGTAGGACTGCGGCACGCGCTTCATCTCCGAAGCCGTCATCCACTGGCTGTATGTCTTGTAGGGCTTGTTGAGGAGGCTCAGTCCGCCGTTGATGTAGAGATTGTCGAAGTTGATGTTGCGTGTCTGTCCCTTGATGGTGTTGCCCTCGGCCACACCGTTGAAGCGGCAGTTCTTCACGTTGATGTCATAGACGTTGGTGCAAGTGTCGAGCGCGATGATCTGTACGCCGTACTTGCTCTTCTCACAGGTCACGTTGTCAAGGTTGACGTTGCGCACCGTAGGCAGGAATCCGCGGCAGCAGATTTCGTTGTGCTCGTAGTCGAGGTTGATTTTCAGCACAGACTCGCCGCACTGGCCCACCTTGATGTTACGTGCGTAGATGTTCTCGATGACACCGCCGCGGCATGTGTTTGTCTTGATGCGGATAACGCGGTCGAGGTTGGGGCTGTCCATGATGTTGTTCTCGGCATAGACATTGCGGCAGCCGCCGGAAATCTCACTTCCGATGACCACGCCGCCGTGGCCGTTCTCCATCTTGCAGTTGCGGATGATGATGTTCTCGCTGGGCTTGTTCCACAGGCGGCCGTCGTTGTTGCGTCCGCTCTTGATGGCGATACAGTCGTCACCGGTGTTGAAGAAGCAGTTCTCAATCAGCACGCCGTCGCAAGACTCCGGGTCGCAGCCGTCGCCGTTAGGACCGTCGTTGTTGATGTGGACGCCGCGGACGGTGATGTTCTTCGACAGCAGCGGGTGGATCACCCAGAACGGCGAGCGCAGCAGCGTTACGTTCTCGATGAGGATACCGTCGCAGGTGTTGAAGTTTATGAGCTGCGGGCGCAGACCGTCTTCCGGTCCGAAGCGGCGTTCGTTCATGTCGACACCGTCTTCGGCCATCTTCAGCAGTCGGGGGCGTGCGCCGTTGCGCTGGCTGATCATGCCTTCCTTCCAGCCATACTTGGCTGCTCCGCACCACGGCCACCATGTCTCGCGTGTGCCGCCGCCGTCGATTGTTCCTTCGCCGGTGATGGCTACGTCGGTCTGCTTGTAGGCGTAGATGCAGGGTGATATGTTCCAGCAGTCAAGACCTTCCCAGCGTGTCAGCACGACAGGATAGAGCTCGGGCTCGAACGTAAACTGAAGCACTGCGCCTTTCTCCACCACGAGGTTGACGTGGCTGAGCATGGTGATGGCAGCCGTGTTGAACGTTCCTGCGGGGACGACGACACGTCCGCCGCCGGCTTTCGAGCATGCGGCGATGGCCTTGTTGATGGCTTTCTGGTTAACGGCGGCCGTAGCGGTTGTGCTGGCGCCATACTTAGTGATGTTGAACTCGCGGTTGGCAAACTGCGGTTGCCTGATGCTCTGCTCAATCTGCTTGTAGGTTGTATCCCAACCGTCGGCCAGAGCCGCGGCGGGGAACAGCAGACAAAGAAGCATCAATTTTAAGTAGTGTTTCATATTTGTTGTTAATGGTTTTGTTGTCGTCTTCATAACAGTTACGGCCGTTTCCGGTCCTCCGTGGCTGACCACGGAAATGTTGCGACGATATTGTTAATATGCAGCAGACAGTTTTTAATTTGTTTCAGGCTTGCTAAGTTGTTGCTGCAAAGATACATATTATTAGGACAAATAAAGAAAGATTTAAGATAAATTTTATCCGGCAGCCGGCATATTCAGCTGATATTCCACTGATTTTGGACAATCGTGCCATCTTGATACAGGCAAGAGTGAAGATATGCTTTAGGTAAGAGGTCTGAATGTCTCATAGCCAACGGCACTATTGCGGCTGGCCCGAACAAAGGCTTTCAGACAGACTGTGTCCGACCGGCTGAATCAGAATTTTCTTCATCATGCCTGCCCGTTACTCGGATTTTATGTGTACATTTGCAAAATAATTTCTGTCGTGTCATGATGGTGACGGAGGTCTTTGCGGCCGGCGTTGATGACATGGCGGAGCATCATAAATCATACAAGGACATGATAGGCAAGGAGACACGGGGAGAGATGATGCGCTTTGTTGTGGTCGGAGCATTGGCCACACTGATGCACTACGGCATTTATCTGGTGCTGTTGGGACGCATGGCCGACGGTGTGGCATATACCGCAGGCTATGTTATCAGTTTTGTTTTCAACTACTTGTTGTCGTCGCGTTACACCTTCCGCAGTCGGACTTCGGTGCGTAACGGCCTCGGATTCTGTGCAGCCCATGCAGTCAATTATATCATTCATATCTCGCTGTTCCACATGTGGATGTGGGTAGGAGTGCCGGAATGGCTCGTTCCGATACCGGTCTATGCTATCGCCATACCCGTCAATTTCCTGCTGGTGAGGCTGGTGTTCAGACGTTGAACGTTTATAGTTCAGAGTTCTGGGTTTGGAGTTCAGAGTGATGAGTGAAGAGGTGTGATTACTCTTTG
>CAMWVS010000018.1 GCA_947177775.1 uncultured Prevotella sp. | reverse complement strand
TAAAGGCCTTTATAAAGTAAGAGTGAAGAGTATAGAGTGAAGAGGTATGATTACCGTGCAAGCCCAAGGCCTTTATGTTGGTAATCATACCTCTTCACTCTATACTCTTCACTCTTACTTTATAAAAGCCTCTTCACTCTTATTTTATAAAAAGCCTCTTACCTTAAAAATTAAACGAGTTGCGGCAGGAATGAGGATATTATCAGGACGATAATGCCGGTTATGAGCACGGCGATGGTCTTTTGCGAGCAACCTTTCCATTCCTTGAGGATGATTCCCCAGACGTTTGAGAACACCACGTTGAGCGCCATGAGGATGCAGAACGAGAGCGTCATCAGCGTCGGTGACTCGGTGAGGAAGCCCTTGCCGAGCGACAGACCGAAGAACTGGCTGTACCACAGACCGCCGGCCAAAGCGCAGAACACCACGTTGTTCAGCCATACATTGCCCTTCTTATAGTCACCCCACGTGCCGTTCTTGCTGTTCTGATAGAAGCAGTAGATGGCGTTGGTGACGAATCCGCCGAGCGTAACGAGGAATGTTGCGGGCAGCGTCTTATACATATCGGGCGTGAGGTCGCCGAAGTTGATATCCTTTCCGAACTCCAGACCGACGTTGAAGCAGCCGCTCATGAAGCCTGCGAGCAGGGCAATGGCCAGACCTTTCGGGAAGTTGAAGTCCTTGACGGCGGCTTTCTTCTCTTCCTCAGACAGCGAAGCGGCCTTCATCGAGCCGGCCACACCGATGATGGCGATGCCGACGAGCGTAACGACAACGCCGAGGATAACGGCGAATGTCAGCGACTCAAGGGCGTTGAGCTCAGGGAAGAAGATGTTGAGCAGCACGGGGCCCATGATTGTTCCAAGTCCGGCGCATGTTCCGAGGGCAATCGACTGGCCAAGGGCAACGCCGAGGTAGCGCATAGACAGGCCGAACGTGAGTCCGCCGACACCCCACAGGACGCCGAAGAGGATGGTCATCCAAAGGTTGAACGAGTTTGTCATTGAGAACAGTCCGCACAGACTGTAGCCTTCCGGCACGGCCAGCATGGCGCCGAGCAGCGGCAGGAGGAGCCAAGCGAAGACGCCCTGAACAATCCAGTAGCTTTCCCACGACCAATCCTTGATTTTGTTGATTGGCACGTAGCAGCTTGACTGGCAGAAAGCGCCGATGGCGATTATAAGTAATCCGATGATTATTTCCATTATGCTATAAAAATGAAGAGTGAAGAATGAAGAGTGAGGAATTTGCTGCCGCTGTTGTGTTTATAGACAGTGGTCTGTGCGGCTGCAAATTCGTCACTCTTTAATCTTCACTCTTGATTAATAATTATTATGCTCTCTTTGAAGTTACGTCAGCTTCGTATTTTTCAACGGCAGCGATGAACTCTTCGCCTACGGGCACGTTGTTGCGGACGCAGAATTCGTCGTAAACGGCGTTCCAAGGCAGGTTCTTGCACTCTTCGAGCAGAGCCAGACGCTGGAATCTCTTGTCGTCCAGTTCATACTGACGCAGTGTTGCCAGCGGCTCGAGCAGGGCGCGGAGCATGCACTTCTGAGCGGCGCGGCTACCGATGACGTAAGCACCGATGCGGTTGAGCGTTCCGTCGAAGTAGTCGAGACCGTAGTGAACGCGGTCGAGAGCGCCGGCGCGAACGATTTCGCTGAACAGATCCTGTGTCGGGTCGTCCATGATAGTCACGTGGTCAGAGTCCCAACGAACCGGACGGGAAACGTGGAGCATCAGCTCGGGCACGAAGAGCAGCATGGCTGAAACTTTGTCGGCAACGCTCTCCGTCGGGTGGAAGTGACCGGTGTCGAGGGTAATCATCATGTTGTTCTTTGCTGCGTAAGATGTATAGAAGTCGTTTGAACCGACGGTGTAGCTCTCCAGACCGATGCCGAACACCTTGGACTCAACGCAGTCCTTCATGTTGTCATACTTCTGAGCGAAAATCTGGTCGAGAGAATCCTTCAGCAGTTCGCGGTACATCAGACGGTTGACGGTGAGGTCCTTGCTTCCGTCATGCACCCATGTGTTCATGATACAGGGGTCGCCCTGAGCCTTACCGATGGCCTCGGAGATGGCGCGGCAGCGCTTTGAGTGCTCAATCCAGAAGTCGCGGATGCCCTTGTCGGGGTTAGCGAGGCTAAGGTCGCCGCTCTTCGGGTGGGAGAACGATGTAGAGTTGAAGTCGAGCAGGGTGTTGTTTGCCTTACCCCAGTCAATCCAGCTCTGGAAGTGTGTGACGTCGCACTGGTCGCGGTCAACGTATTTTCCGCCGAAGTCACCGTAGATTTCGTGGAGGTTCAGACGGTGGGTTCCAGGGATGAGTGACTTTGCGTAGAGGATGTCTGCGCGCAGTTCGTCAATATTGCGTGCCTTGCCGGGGTAGTTTCCGTTGACCTGGATACCACCGGTCAGTGAGCCGCCCTGGTTCTCGAAGCCGGCCACGTCGTCAGCCTGCCAGCAGTGCATGCTGAGATGGAAGTTCTGCATCTGTTCCAACACTTTCTCTGTGTCAACTCCGATGGCAGCGTAGCGCTCTTTGGCCACTTCGTATGCCTTTTTTATCAATTCTTCTTTCATTTTGTTTTTAGGTTTTTATTGTTAGTTTGTTGATTAATTCTTTTTTACGGGAGGGATGGGAATTATGGAATCTTATGGGAATGATGGGAGGAATGGGGTATTTGATTCTTCATTCTTCGCTTTTCACTCTTCACTATTCATTCTTCACTTTTCACTCTTCACTATTCATTCTTCACTTTTCACTCTTCATTTTTTCTTCTCCACGATTTCGAGGAAGCGCTTGTAGGCCTTGTCCCATGTTTCCTTGTCCTTGGGTTCGAATCGTTTCAGTTCGAGGCTGTCGGCGATTATGCGGCGCATTTCCCAGATGTCGCTGACGTCGCCGGCGGCTTTTGCCTGAAGCATGATGTTTCCGATGGCCGTTCCTTCCTGCGGTCCGGCGAGCACCTCAACGCCGAGAGCGTCGGCCGTGAACTGATTGAGATAGTTGTTGAGCGAGCCTCCGCCGATTATGTGGAGCACGTCAATCGGGAATGACGCCATTTCCTTCAGATATCCGAACACCTGGCGGTAGCGCAGGGCGAGCGAATCGAAGATGCAGCGGCATATCTCGGCATATCCTTCCGGCACGTGCTGACCGGTCTCGCGGCAGTAGGCCTGTATGGCATCGACCATCGACGCCGGATTGGCGAACATAGTGTCGTCCGGATTGATGATGCTCTGGAAGGCGGGCTGCTTCATGGCTTCGGCCTGCAGCTCGGTGTGCGATTTCGGCGCGTCGGTCCACTCCTTGCGGCAACGTTCATAGAGCCACATGCCGCAGATGTTCTTCAGGAAGCGTGTTGTTCCTTCGATTCCGCCTTCGTTGGTGAAGTTGCGTTCGTAGCTCAGCTCGTTGATGATAGCGTCCTTGGTCTCGATGCCCATCAGACTCCACGTTCCGCTGCTCAAGTAGGCGAACTTCTCGTTCTTGGCCGGCACGGCTGCGACGGCGCTGCCAGTGTCGTGGCCGGCAACGGCAATCACCGGCACGGCGCCCAGTCCGGTCATCTTCTGAACCTCTTCCGTCAACGTGCCGATTTCGACGGCCGGATTGACCATCTTGCCGAAGTTGTCGCGGCTCAGTCCTACGCTCTCCAGAAGACGCTCGTCAAGCTGCTTTGTCTTCGGGTCGAGCATCTGGCTTGTTGAGGCGATGGTATATTCGCAGACCATCTTGCCTGTCAGCATATAGCTCAGCGCGTCGGGCACAAAGAGAATCTTCTCTGCGTTCTCCAATGCCGTATTTCCGGCGCGGCGCATGGCGTAGAGCTGGAAGAGCGAATTGAAGTTCATGAACTGGATTCCGGTGGTGTCGTAGACGGTCTTCTTGTCAACGGCCTTATCGAAATATTCCTCCATCATGCCGAACGTGTGGGGATCGCGGTAGGCCAGCGGATTGCGCAACAGCGCGCCGTCCTTGCCTACGCAGACGAAGTCGACGCCCCATGTGTCAATACCGATGGAGCAGATGGGGAGCTGACGCTGCGCGGCGAGCTTCAGACCTTTTATTATCTCATTATATAATGCGTAGATGTCCCAATAGAAATGTCCGCCGGTCTCGATGAGGTTGTTGTCGAAACGGGTGAGTTCCTCCAGTGAGAAGCGTCCGTCGTTGAGCGTGCCGATAATCGTGCGTCCGCTTGTTGCGCCGAGATCCACGGCGAAGAAGTATTTCTTGTTATTTTCCATTTGATTTGTTTTGTTAGCAGTGTATTTGTATTCAGAAATTACATTTGCAAAGATAGTATTTTCTTATGAATTCCGAGCATGATTATTTGATTTTTAAGCTAAAAGTTTTGTTTCCGCCCGTCCATCCCTCCGGTGACTGTTCCGGAGAGGCTTTTTTCATCCCTGTGGAGTCCTCCCGGCATCGTCGCAAGGGCCTTATGACCAGCGCCGATGTCATGTAAATTCTGAATTCCGGCACTTTCATTCTTTTGCGATGCAGCTGTCTTCTGGTTATTGTGATTTTGTGGTGTATATGTCTGACGTTCAGAGGTTTTTTATGGAGAATGTGGTTTGGGCGTGAGTCGTGTTTAATGTAAGCGCAGGGTCTTTTGCGCTTTTGCACTTACATTATATATAAAGGCTCATCCGGCATTTGGAGTGATGCGTGCCCACCCGATAAATATATGAAGCACCCCGTGGAGGAGCCTACTGATGTATCACTCCAAACATCGGAATACCCATATATAAATGTCTGTCATCGCTTCATCCGGCGCATGTAGAAAACGATTACGTAACATTAAGTCGGGATTGGACTTGCGCGTACAGATTTTATTATTACCTTTGCAACATAAAAAAAACAAACTTAAAAAACAAATAATCAAATCTAAAACAAAATGACAACATTAACTCTTGGAATTGTCATCGTTTTCGTGCTTGGCTATTTCTGTATAGCCATCGAGAGCCTGACAAAAATCAACAAGGCGGCCATAGCCCTGCTGATGTTCGTGTTCTGCTGGACACTTTTCATGCTGGATCCCGGCAGTTATATCTCTGGTGCCGTGGGCGACCATGCCGCTTTGGCCGTAAGTGAGGTTATGGAGAAACACCTCGGCAGCACGGCCACCACGCTGTTCTTCCTCATGGGCGCCATGACCATTGTCGAGGTTGTCGACCAGAACGGCGGTTTCAATTTCGTTCGCGACCTTCTCAAGACCCAGAGCAAGAAGGCTCTGCTGTGGCGCATCGCCGTGCTGACGTTCATACTGTCGGCCATTCTCGACAATCTGACAACGAGTATCGTCATGATCATGATATTGCGCAAGCTGGTGGCCGACCGTACCGACCGTCTCATATACGCCTCGCTCGTGGTCATCGCGGCCAACTCCGGAGGCGCTTTCTCGCCCATCGGCGACGTTACGACAATCATGCTCTGGAACAAGGGACTGATAACGGCGCTGGGCGTGATAACCGAAATCACCATACCCTCTGTTGTCTCGATGGTCATTCCCGCCTACATACTGTCGCTGTCGCTGAAGGGCAGCTTCGTTACCGCCGACAATGCCGCAGTCGAAGAAGGGGGCGGCGAGAGCCTCACGGCATCACAGCGCAAGACGGTCTTCATTCTCGGTGTGGGCGGTCTGATCTTCGTGCCAATCTTCAAGTCAATCACCCACCTGCCTCCGTTCGTCGGAATCCTGCTCGTGCTGGGTGTGCTCTGGACCGTGACAGAACTGTTCTACCGCTCACAGGGTGAGGAGGATGAGGACGGAACGCAGAAGCGCATCACCAAGATGCTCACCCGCATCGACATGGGAACGATTCTTTTCTTCCTCGGAATCCTCATGGCCGTGGCCTGTCTTGAGACAATCGGTGTGCTGACCATGCTGGGCGAGGGACTCAATGTCGCTTTCGACGGCAACCACTATATGGTCACCGGCATCATTGGCGTCCTGTCGAGCATCGTCGACAACGTTCCTCTCGTGGCCGGATGTATGGGCATGTATCCCGTGGCTCCCACAGGCGATATGGCTGTCGACGGAATCTTCTGGCAGCTGCTGGCCTACTGCGCCGGCGTCGGCGGTTCGATGCTCATCATCGGTTCTGCCGCAGGCGTAGTGGTGATGGGTCTGGAGAAAATAACCTTCGGGTGGTATATGAAGCGTATAACGTGGATTGCCTTTGTCGGCTATCTGGCCGTATTGGGTGTCTACTGGCTGGCGCGTCCCTTCCTTTTCTGATACTTAGGTGATAAACGAACCGTGCCGGAAATCATGTCTTAACATTATTTCCGGCACGTTTCGTTTATTCACAAGTTGTCATGTATTTGTAATCGCGGTTGTCCGCATATTGTTTCGGACAGGCAATCTGCATAAGTTGCTGCGATGGTACGTTCTTCACCACCATCCACGGCCTGAACATTGTCATTCCGCAGGCATCTCCACTTTTGGGGGAGGCAGGGAGGTGGCCGGAGATATTCGGAAGAGGGCCTCCTTTCATCTCCTTTCCCTCATCTCGCTTGGCTTGCGTCCCGTCTTTATCTTGAACTTGGCGGAGAAATAGTCGGGTGAATCAAAGTTGAGACGATATGCAATCTCCTTTATGCTCAGGTTTGTCGTGCTCAGCAGTTCTTTTGCCCGCTGGAGCTTGAGATCCTGCTGGTAGGTGGCGGGAGAAAGTCCGGTGTATTCCTTGAACAGCTTTCTGAAGTTGGAGTAGCTCACGCCCAGCTCTTCCGCAATCTGCTGGATGGTCAGGCTGCTTTCCAGGGCATCGTAGATTCTCAGTCGTGCGCGGCGCACCATGTCAACGTGGGCATGGTTCTTGTTCAGTTCGATGTTGCGCTCGAGCGAATACATCGTGCCTATCAGATGGTTGACAATGCCTGCCAGCAGTTGTTGGACGTAGGCCTGTTCCTCGTTTGCGGCGTTTAACGCCTGTTTGTAGAGATGGACAATGATGTTTGAAAATCCTATATGGTAGATAGGCTTCTCCTTGCGCAGGAATCCGTGGAGAACGCGGTCGTCCATGTTCTTGCCTTTGAAGCCTATCCAATAGCTCTTCCAGCCAGTGTCGGGCTTCGGATAATAGGTGTGCCACTCGCCCGGGAAGAGCAGAAACATGTCTCCCTCGTGGATTTCCGTTTCCTCCATTGTGGCACTGCGGAACACTCCGCACCCCTCTGGTACGTAGAGAAGCTGGTATTCGTTTAGTTCCCGGCCTTCGTCCACATGGAAGTAGTAGCCGTCAGCATGGCCGCGGGTGGGGTAGGGATCCCCCGGCGCAATCTCTTCATATCCGACAGAGCTCACGGTGAGTCCCCATAACAGGTCTCGCTCGTTGGCCAGAATGTACTTACTTTCTTGCATATTCTTCTTATATTATTTCTTCGGTTATTTGGGTTTTCTTGTTTGCTTCTTCCGCGCTTTCTATGTCACACGGTATCCATATCCAGAATGTAGAACCGCGGTCAAGTTCCGAGTCTACTCCGATTCGGCCGCCGCAACTGTCGGCAATGGCCTTACAGATGCTCAGTCCCAGTCCCGTTCCCTGGACGAAGTCGTTGAGTTTGACGAAGCGGCGGAAAACATCTTCGTATTTTTCCTTTGGTATGCCGCTGCCGGTGTCCTCACAATAGATGCGTATGCCGCCGTCCTCGATGCGGTAGCCCACGCGTATGTGTCCCTGGCGGGTGTGCTTTATGGCGTTGGTAATGAAGTTGACGATAACCTGTTGGATTCGGTCATTGTCCAATTTCGTGCGCAGTGAGCGGTAGGGATTTTCCTTTATGAATTGTATTCCGTTCTCGCTCACCTGTTGGGCAAACGTTGCGCAGACGTCATCAAACGTTGTGGCGAAGTCTACGTCGTGGGGGTCTATGGTCAGGCCGTCGTTGTCCATTGACGATATGATAAGCACATCGTTGATGATATGCAGAAGCATGCTGCAATTGTTGCGTATTATGCGCAGGAACTCCTTGCGGTCTTCCGGTGCGTCGATGGTCTGGAGAAGGTCACAGAAGCCCACGATGGAGTTGAGCGGTGTGCGTATCTCGTGGCTCATGTTGGCGAGGAACATGCTCTTCTGGCGTTCCGATTCATTGGCCCGCAGTGTCTCTTGTTTCAGTTTTTCCTGTGCTTCGATTAGCTCGGTGATGTCCCTGATGAGTCCGAAGGTTCCTGTTATGTTGCCGTTATTGTCGTAGCTCGGCATGCGGTTCATGGAGTACCAGCGCTTCTCTCCGTCGTCCTCAAACATGTTCCGCATGGCCAGTACTGCCGTTTTGGACGTGACGTTGTCGTGAGGCGGGTCTATGAAGTTGCGTACCAGAGGCTTGTCGTCGTCATTGATGGCGCATTCAACGATCCTGTCCATGCCAATTGTGATTCCCCGTTTGTGCAGTCCTTTATAGAAAGACACAGTCCTGTCTGCAAATGACGACCTCCATACTCTGGTCTTGCTTTCCTCCAGCAGATACATAAGCTCCTCCTCGGCCCGTGTGGCGGCCTGCCTGATGGTCCTGAGAGTGTTATTGTTCTTCTTGGAGAGCTGGTAGAGGTTGCGTTCTTCGCTGATAGGTCGGACAGTGAATAGAATATAAACCAGCTCGTTTTCCTTGTTTCGGATTGGCTGTATACGCATCTCTATATATTCGGACACGTTTCTTTCCGGCACGTCTATCTTTGTGCAGAAGTGGACTTCTTTTATTTCAGAAGAGCCGATGGCATCCTTTATTGACGGGAAGTCAAACCAGCATTTGCTGTAGTAGAATTCGTCCTTTGGCGTGTTGAAGCGCAGCAGCTCCCTCATTTTCTTGTTGGCGTCAATCAGGAAGCCGTTGCTGTCGTGGAGCGCGAGTCCCGTTATTGTCATTTCGAACATGCTGTTGTAGGTCATGGCAATCTCGCCGGCTTGCAGTTCGTTGGCCAAATCGTCTGTGATATCCGTCAGTGTGCTGATGATGTTGATAACTTTGCCGTTACGCTTTGTCTCGCGTATGGAGTTGCTGTGTATCACCCGCCAGTCGGGAACGCTTTCCGTGCCGGAATTCCACCGGTAGGTGAATTCCTCCGATTTGTTGTCATTGGCGGAAGAAAACTTTTCGATGAATTCCGTCATGCCATGCCTTTCTTCCGGTGCAATCCGTTCGTAGTATTGGCTGAGCGTAATTCCGGCTTCCGGCACGTGCCTGCCATAGACATTGCTGATGTGCTGTGTCTTGAGATTGGTGCATATCACGTTCTGACGGCTGATTCTCAGTGCTTCCTGTATGATGTTGTTCTTCTCTACCGTGAGTTGCGTGTTTTTTTTGATGCGTGCTGTTATGATGTGGTTTCCGGCCACGGTGACAACCACCAGAATTATTACGGCGATGATGATGATGAGCACCACGGGCGAAGCATCGTTGTCGTCGAGTTCGGGGTGGAACCATTTGTTCTTCAGTCTTATTACCGTTCCCTGTTGCTCCATGCGTGCGAACTGCTCGTCCAGCATTTTTATGAGATGGCTGTCGTGACTCACGAATCTCATCTCACCGGCCGGGATATTTATTTCTCCCAGCTCTATGTCGGTTATGTTGAACTCTTTCAGCATCTTCTCGATTGGCTTTTCGCCCCACACGAAATACAGCCTTTCCTTGTTTGCAATGTCCTGCATGTTGGTCCGTGGTGAGCGGAAGATAATCTGCCGGCGGTCAATGTCGTCGCGGCTGAGTATCATTTTCGTTGCATAATCGTATTTTTTGAGTATCAGGGTGTCTTCCGGTTCGAGCTTGCTCAGGTCGGTCAATGGTTTTGTTCCTTTCTTGTAGGCGACCTTCACCTTGTAGGGGGCGAGTGATTTCCGGCTGTAGAACCGCTTTCCGTCTGGCTTGATGTGACTGTTGACCGGTTCTATCATGAGGTCGGCGTCGCCTGCGTTGAACATGCTTACGGCGTGGTCCAGCTTCCGTTGGACGAAAACGTATGGAATGTTCAGTCTATGGAGTATGGCTTTAAGAATGCTGATGTTGTATCCTTCCGGTTCTCCGTGGTCGTTGGTATATTCATACGGTGCGAAATTCCAGTCGGAAACGATGCGCAGCGGCCTCTCCCTGTTGTACTGTATTGAGTCCGGATTGGCCATGGTGGATGTCATGCAGCCTGCCAGCAGGAATATGATAAGGGCGGCACGAACCGTTATGTATCTTGAAACATGTATTGTCATAAATGGCTTTTCTCTAAGTAAGAATGTTCTTTTTCTTTGTTGTCAGAGCCTTGCATGGGATTGAAACCCATACCGTGGTGCCGTAGCCGGCTTCCGACTCAATGTCCAGCTGTCCTCCCATTTTCTCCACGAGCCTCTTGCAGATGAGCAATCGCAGTCGTATGCAGCAGTGGTCGATGTCTTCAAAAAGATCCATTTTCTGGAACATGGTCTTCAGAACGTCCTTTTCAATACCTTCGCCGCTGTCTTCTACGCTGATTGTCAGTTCTCCGTGGTGGTATTCATATTTTGCGCTGATATTTCCGTTGTGTGTGAAGTGGGCCGCGTTTGACGTTATGATTTCTATCACCTGGCCTAAATGGCTGGCGTCAATGTCCACCACGAGATGTTCGTATGGGCTTTCTATGGATGTTCTGACGTTTTCTGCGAGTTCATGTGTCCATCCGTTCATACAGTGGGCGGCGAATATTTCGGCGAAGTCGATTGGTGCCGTGACAATCTCTATCATATCGGAGTCGATGCGTGAGAGCGTCAGTATGTCGTTGACGATGCGCAACAGGAGGTCTGAGTTCTGTTTTATCTCGTTCATGAAGACCGGTTCGTCCTCCGGCGCATGGTCGTATTCGAACAGTTCGGCGAATCCCATCACTGCATTGAGCGGGGTTCGTATTTCGTAGCTCATATTCTTGACAAAGGCATTCTTCACGGTTTCTGCGTCGCGGGCCTTCTCCATTTCCAGCTTGAGTCTTCTTTCGCTTTCCTCTGTCTTGCTGATGTTTCGGCACAAACCGTAGTAGTGGTCAATCTTTCCGTCGTCGCCGAGGATTGGTATTCCTGTCAGATGAAGGTAGAGCTCGCGCTGCTTGTTGTCAGAGAATACGGTTTTCACCTTGATGTCAAATTTCCCTGTCCGATACCTGTCCATGCTGTTCATGAGTTTTATGACATTTTCGTGACAGCTTTCGTCCACAACCCTCACGCATCTGATCTGCGACAGCTTCATGGCTGGTTTGTTCGGGTCGTGCGTTATCTCCAGCATCTTTGTTGCCGGATAGTAGCGTGTAATCCAGATGTGGCTGACCTCAAGGCAGTAGTTTATGTTTCTTACGTATTCTTCCTGTATTGCTATACCTTCCCTGATGAGTCTTTCGTTTATTCTTTCGGCGTTAATGTTGTCTGCCAGTTCGGTCATGTCGCGGCCTGTCATGAAGTATCGTATGAGTTTTCCGTCGTAGAAGATCGGCTGGACGATATATTCGTAGTATTTGATGTTTTCCGGCACGATGTCTTTCAGGGCGTTCCCCTGTTTTACGATAGCTGTGGCATAGATTGTTTCCGGGTTCTCCGTATCCATAACCATGCCGGGCACGAAACTGTCATATATGGTGTGCAGTTTCTCCGGTATTTTGTCTGTGTTCAGTGTTCTTCTGGCCTTTGCGTTCAGGTCAATGAGTTTTCCGTTGCTGTCGTAAAGGCCCATGTCGATATTTACGGCGTTGAACACCGTCTGGAATTTCAGTTGTATGTTCTTCTGCTCGATGTATTTCCGTCTTTCTTCCGTCACGTTGTGCTGTGTGATGAGGAGCATTGACGCTTTGCCGTTTTTTCGGCGGAGCACCGATATGTTCATGTTGAAGTAGTGCTCATCCGACGTATTGGACGGTCTGTGACACCGTGCCTGAACCGTTTTGGTTTTTATGCGGTTTTCTTGAACGTCGTTCAGGGCCTTGCAGATTGTGACAAAGTCGTCATGATTGAAGAATACGGAAAAGCTTTCTTTCGTGTATTCCTCAACAGTCTCACCTTTCGACGAGAACGTGATGAACTTCTTGCGCTCAACGTCATAGGCCCAGGTCTGTATCTTGCAGGAACGCATGTATAGTGCGAGCCGTTGGGTCATATTGTCGTTGATTCGTCTGACCCTGTTTTCTCTCAGCCTGTAGACAACGTGATAGCCTATGAGCATCAGTGCTATGAAAATCAGACCTCCCGCAATGTACCATGCGTATTCCGGTATGCCGCTCTGTTTCACTTCCGGATAGAACCATTTGCGGCGTATCGCCGGCACATCGTCGTTGGCCATCATGACTTCAAAGACGCTGTCTATCATCTCCAGCAGGCGTTCGTCCTGTGACATGAAGCGGTATTCGCCGTTTGGAATATAGACAGGTGTGATCTCGAGGTTGTTCAGGTCATATCTCCTCAGCGTGTATTCCAGCGAGAGTGTGTTCCACAAGACTTCGCCACTGTCCCGTGCCGCCAGTTTCAGGATGGCGTCGTTGATGTCGTCCGTCGGTTGTATGTATTCTTCCATACCGCTCGTAACCATATATCGGTGGCTGACGCTGTTCCGTTGCATGCCGACCTTATATTTTTTCAGGTCTTCCACCGACCTTATCTGCGGTTTGTCGTGTTTTGGGTGGACCACACCGTGTGTGAACAGTCCGACGATGGATGTTCCGTATTGTCCGAACTGCGAGTGATAGGCCGTGCGCATTCCCAACATGAGGTTCGATCGTCCTTCTTTCAGGTCGTTGTAGGCATCGGCCGTAGGTCTGAGGCGTATGATGTATGGTATGTCGAGTCTTCTCAGTATTGTTTTTATCAGGTCAATGTTGAATCCGCTTGGCTCTCCGTCCTTGTTTAGGAATGTGTATGGCGGAAGGTCCCAGATGTCTTCATAGACGAGCGGTCGTTCTATCGTATATTTGTCGTCATCGCGGTCATGCGTCTTCTGTGCCTGTGTACAGACGTATGGGAGCATGGCCATGATGGCCGACATGATGTATAATCTTATGCGCATTAGTAGTAATTCAGCAGGTTTATATTTTGCAAAGATACTGTAAATCAGCTGAATTACCAAATAATTGTAGTTTTTATTTTTTTCCGTGCCTACGCCCGCATTCCGGCCGCTGAGGTATTCCCGTCAGCGGCCGGAATGCGGGTATCGTGATGCAAATGTGTTTTTTTCGGCTTGGCCTTCACCTCCGCTGCGCGTCAGGAAGCGGATAGCCGTCGAAGTCATAGAGCACGGTAGAGAGGTATCTCTCGCCAGTGTCCGGAAGCAGCGCCACCACATTCTTGCCGGCGAATTCCGGCCTGCGGGCAATCTCTGCCGCTGCGAATGCAGCCGCTCCTGAGGATATGCCGACCAGCAGACCTTCGGTTGCGGCCAGTTGGCGTCCTGTGCGGATGGCGTCGTCGTTGTCAACGTCAATCACCTCGTCTACAACAGAAGCGTCGTAGATGGCAGGAATGAAGCCGGCCCCGATGCCCTGAATCTTGTGTGGACCGGCTTTCCCGCCGTTGAGTACGGGCGATGAGAGCGGCTCGACGGCCACAATCCTTACTTCCGGTTTCAGTTCTTTCAGCCTTCGTCCCACGCCGGATATTGTTCCGCCGGTGCCCACGCCGGCAACGAAGACGTCAACCTGTCCGTCTGTGTCGGTCCATATTTCGTTGGCCGTTGTCTCATAGTGTATTTGCGGGCAGATGGGGTTCTCGAACTGCTGGAGTATGACGGCTCCGGGGATGGAGGCGCTCAGCTCTTCGGCCAGGCGGATGGCTCCTCCCATGCCGTCGGCACCAGGCGTGAGACGCACTTCCGCGCCGTAGGCTCTGACCAGATTCCGGCGTTCCACGCTCATGGTCTCGGGCATGGTGAGAATAAGTCTGTATCCCTTGATTGCGGCCACGAGAGTCAGTCCGATTCCGGTGTTGCCGCTGGTGGGTTCTATGATTGTCGCGCCGGGACGAAGCCGTCCTGAACGCTCGGCGTTCTCAATCATGGCCAGCGCAATGCGGTCCTTTACGCTTCCGCCGGGATTGAAATACTCTACTTTTGCAATTATGGGAGTGGCAAGTTCCTGCTGTGCCGAATACTTGCCCAGTTCAAGAAGCGGTGTGCCTCCGATAAGTTCTGTGAGGTTGTTGGCTATTCTTGTCATGCTGTTCTTTGTTTATGTGGTTTTATGAAAGAGAAATTTTCTCTGATGCAAAGGTAGTGATATATGAAATGTTTTCCAAGGTTTTCACAAAGTTTAGAAAATATAACTGTGTTTGCGCTTCCGGACTGCGATAATATTCTGAAACGGTAGCCGAAACGTTGATATAACAGATTATTTCTTTTCCGCGCAAAGGCGCAAAAGGCATCAATAGCGTATTCTTGCCGGCATACAGTTGAACGGCTGAACCGTGACTTAGACATACGCGGAGTTGAATTTCAATCAGGCGAATAGCAGGGGCGTCGCTCTCGGAAAACGAACTGTTAAAAACTCGGAAGAAAGCGGACAAATGCCTTAAAATCCTTGCAATATTCTGAAATAAAAATCCTTTGGCTGCAAATTCGCGAGTTTTGCGCGTGCATTCTTAAATATCTGAATTATAGTCTGTTATCGCTGAAATAACGAAAGTGTGCAATAGTTTGTCTGTTTTTATTTTGCCGTAAGGCCCTCCCGGCTCTGCCGTAATGGCCCCGTTGTGTTGCAACGGGGCTGCCGTTGTCATGCAACGGGGCCGCTTTCGCAACCCCGGGAGGGCCCCGTTGGTCGGCGGCGGACGAAAAACGGGAGGACGGCGGGTGTGAAATGTCAGGATTTCGGCTTTCCCGCTCTCCAGAATTGAATTTTTCAAGTGTTAAATTCCGTGATATTATCATTACTTGAAGAACTCGGAATCAGGGTCCGGAGTGATGATTGAAGGGGGCTGATATCCTTGAAGTCATACGATTCGGTTATGAGCGCTGATATGTGATGAGGCGGCGGGAAAACTTAATGTCATCCCTTATGCAGGAATAACCGATGCAGGAATAACCGATGCAGGAATAACCGATAACAACCGACAAGAAACCGACAAGAACCGACATGAAACCGGCAACAACCGACAATGAACGGAAAGTCTTGGAATTATTGAGTGAAGGTACTCATCCTTTGGTGGATTTGATGGCGGTTTGTGGTTATAAAGACAAGGAGAGTTTCCGAAAGTCTGTTTTGAATCCAATGCTAGAGCGAGGTTGGGTAAATATGACCCACCCTGAAAACTTGAGGCATCGAGACCAAAAATACTTCTTGACAGATGTTGGTAATAGTATTCTTTGAGACATTAGAATGTGGTAATACACGTTAAATTCTTTTTATATCTTCATATACTATTACATAAGATAGAAAATATCATACACTGATAATCAGTTTCTAATGAACATAAATAAAAACAAGCAGTGTCAAGCTTAACTATTATAATTTGACACTGCTTGTTTTTATTTATCTCATTGCGACACACATTACTCATTCTCTGACAAATCTTTATTAGAATCGAATAGAATAAACAAACATTCTTGACGCACACGGCTTAATGGCAGATTCGCCAGTTGAGAGTAGGGGCGGCGGAAAAAGAGCTGATTTTGCCACTTAAATTGAAAAAAAACATTAAATGTTTGTCTGTACGGAATTTAATAATTAAATTTGTAAAACGAAATGCTATCCGCATACTGACCGTATGAAACAAACAAATACACATTATTATATAGTATGATAGACGTAAAAGAAACATTGGCTTCGGCCGAAGAGAAGATGGAGATGGCTGTGATGTATCTCGACGAGCAGCTGTCGCGCGTGCGTGCAGGCCGCGCCAACGCCGCCATTCTCGACGGCGTGAGAGTAGACTCCTACGGCTCCATGGTTCCGCTCAATCAGGTTGCCACAGTGACAACGCCCGATGCTCGTTCCATCGCCATCAAGCCGTGGGACAAGAAGATGATACGCAGCATCGAAAAGGCCATCATGGACAGCGACGTCGGCATCACTCCTGAGAACAACGGCGAAATGATCCGCCTCGGAATACCTCAGCCCACGGAGGAACGTCGTCGCGAACTGGCCAAACAGTGCAACAAATATGGCGAGAACATCAAGGTGCAGATCCGTAACGTGCGTGCTGATGTGAAGGACAAGCTGAAGAAGGCCATCAAGGACGGACTGTCAGAAGACGTTGAAAAGGACGCCGAAAACGACCTGCAGAAGATACACGACAAGTTCATCAAGCAAGTGGACGACCTGCTCGCTGCGAAGAACAAGGAGATAATGACAGTGTAGAAATCAGGAATTTGGAATTGCGAATCATGGGTTGTCGCCACGTGACAACCCATGATTCGCAACTCATAATTCAAAATCCACAAATGCTCGGTTTAGTAGTAAGAAACACCGGAAGCTGGTATACCGTGAAGACGGATGACGGGCGGATGGTGGACAGCAAAATAAAGGGAAATTTCCGGCTGAAAGGCATCCGGAGCACCAATCCCGTGGCCGTTGGCGACCGCGTGGAGATTGTTGAGAATGCGGAAGGAACGGCTTTCATCACCGCCATCAGCGACCGACGCAACTATATCATCCGCAAATCGCCCAACCTTTCGAAACAGAGCCACATCATCGCTGCCAATGTCGATCAGGCGATGCTCGTCGTAACAGTCAACAGGCCTCAGACCAGCACGACCTTCATCGATCGCTTTCTGGCTTCGGCCGAGGCCTACCGCATACCCGTTGTGCTCGTTTTCAACAAGACCGACCTTCTCACGGACGAAGAACGCCACTATCAGGAAATGGTCATCGCGCTGTATGAGAACATCGGATATGAGTGCCGCGAAATCTCGGCGGCCACCGGCAGCGGCGTCGATGAGCTGAAGCAGATGCTCGCCGGGCGCATCACCGTGCTCAGCGGCAACAGCGGTGTGGGCAAGTCGACGCTGATCAACAGCCTCCTTCCCGGCGTAAACCTGCGCACGGCCAAAATCAGCGACGCCCACAACACTGGCATGCACACCACCACGTTCAGCGAGATGCTGCTCCTTCCGGATGGCGGATACATCATCGACACGCCCGGCATAAAGGGCTTCGGAACGTTCGACATCGAGCCGGAAGAACTGACAGGCTATTTCCGCGACATATTCCATTTCTCCAAGGACTGCCGTTTCAGCAACTGCACCCACCGCCACGAACCGGGATGTGCCGTGCTTCGCGCCCTTGAGGACCACTACATTGCCGAAAGCCGCTATCAGTCCTACCTCAGCATGCTTGACGACAAGGACGAGAACAAATATCGCGAGGCGTTCTGATAAGGATTGTTTTGCTGTTTATATAGTGCAAACGCAAAGACGCTAAAACGCAAAGTATCATGTATGACAGCATACAAAAACTTTGCGTTTTAGCGTCTTTGCGTTTGCACTATGTGGACTTGATTGCGTCTGATTAATGTCCCAATCTTCTTATCCTTGCCGTATATAATGCCGTGACCGCGATTATGACTACGACCAGACCGATGGTGAGTCTGCCGGCAACGGCCTTCCCGGCCATGCCCCACGTAATGCAGAGGAACATCAGTGATATAATGATGCCGAGAATCCTCACCATCCGTACCGCCGCAATATGCTGCGCCGGATTTTTCATCTCGAACGGCATGTTGATGTAGCGCGAGGGACGGTATGCGCTGAAGCAAAGCAGCGCTGACACGAACGAACCGATGAGGCCGGTCAGAGGCATCATCCATCTGGTTCCCCAGCCGTCGGCCGTTCCGGTGATGTCAAAATGTATGGCAATCTGTTCCGGAAGATGCTTCCAGAGGTATGCAATCATAATCCACATACAGATATTGATAAATGTTATTGCGATTTCGAAGGCAGTGCCCTCGGCCGAGCGCGTCATTCTTATGTCCACGCCTGATTTGCTGTTGTTTCCGGATGAAATCATCTTTTTGAGAATTATTGTTGTGTTCTATCGGTGTCATGCCTGACGTGCTGTCGGGCTTATTCGTCCTCCTCCTTCGGCTTTGCCTTCCGCTTCTTCGGCAGCCGGCCGGCCTTGCGCAGCGCTTCGGCGATGACCCACTGCAGCTGGCCGTTGGTAGAGCGGAACTCGTCAGCAGCCCACGCCTCGATGGCATCCATCGTTTCGCTGTCTATGCGGAGGATGAAACTCTTGGTTTTCGTCTTTTCGTTCTTTGCCGCCATATTTAGTGATTGAGCGTTCCGGTATTTACGACGGGCTGGGCAGACTCGTCGCCGCAGAGCACGACGAGCAGATTGCTCACCATGGCCGCCTTCTTCTCGTCGTCCAGTTCCACGATTTCCTCATCGGCCAGCTTGTTCAGAGCCAGCTTCACCATCGACACCGCTCCCTCGACAATCTTCTCGCGGGCTGTGATGATGGCTGATGCCTGCTGGCGGCGCAGCATGACGGCGGCAATCTCCGGGGCGTATGCAAGATAGTTTATGCGTGCCTCGACGATGTTTATGCCCGCCATGGCCAGACGGTCGTTCAGCTTTTCCTCCAGCTGGGCGTTGATTTCGTCGCCGCCGCTGCGCAGGGTCAGCTCGTCGGTGCTGCTGTCGGTGTCGTCGTAGGCATAGAGCGAGGCCACCTGACGCAGTGCGGCGTCACTCTGCGTGCGCACGAAATTCTCCAGCGCGTTCATTATTCCTGTCAGCGATGACGCCCCGATGGACACCTGATTGCCTTGGCTGGTGCCCGACTGTGCCATTGTCTGCGAGTCGATTTCGAACATTGCCTTGTATGCGTCGCTCAGTTTCCATACCAGTATGAGGCCTATCATGATGGGGTTTCCTGTCTTGTCGTTCACCTTGATGGGCTCCACGTCTATGTTGCGCGAGCGGAACGACACCTTCTTCACCGTGAGAAACGGGTTCTGCCAGTAGTAGCCCGTCTTTGTGAACGTGCCCTTGTATTTTCCGAAGAGCACCATCACGCGGCCTTCGCCCGGTTCAAGCATCACGAATCCGCACCATATCACGAGGGTGGCGATGAGCGCCAAAAGTCCGGCACCGACATATATCCCGCTCAGGTTGTTGTCGATGATGATGCCCCACACGATGGCGGCAATGGCAGCGAGGGTCAGGGCGATGTTGACAAACAGCATTAGGAAGCCGTTGAGTGTTGTTCCGTTGAACGTAAATTCCTTCTTTTCCATAATCTTACGAGCTTTAGTTTGATATCATTTTGATATCGCAAATATACGTCATTCAGCGCACATGACAATGCTTTCTGTTCCTCATTTAATCTTATTTAACGGCGCAGGCGCTGCTTTAGTGGGTGCGCGTATGATTGTTCGTTGAGTGCAATACCCTCGGTTGCGCGCCTCGGTTGTGTCTCGGTTGTGAGGCTTTTTTGAAGAAAAACGGCTGTGTCGTCCCGTCATTACGGCTTTTTTGATTAACTTTGCACTTCAGCGTTTATATAATATAATGATGAAGACAACGGAAAACCTTGCCGGCAAGAAGATTGCCGTGCTGCTCTCGGGCGGTGTCGACAGTTCCGTGGTTGTGCATGAACTGGCACAGCAGGGACTCACGCCCGACTGTTTCTACATAAAGATAGGGCCGGAGGAAGAGTCCGAATGGGACTGTACGAGTGAGGAAGATCTCGAAATGGCCACAGCTGTGGCCGCCCGCTACGGCTGCCGGCTGGATGTGGTGGACTGTCATCGGGAATACTGGGACCGCGTGACACGATATACGATGGAGAAGGTGAAAGCCGGATTTACGCCCAATCCCGACGTGATGTGCAACCGGCTGATAAAGTTCGGGGCTTTCCACGAGAAGCGCGGCCACGACTACGACCTCATTGCCACTGGCCATTATGCCTGCACGGAGCTTGACGGCGAAGGCCTCAAGTGGCTCGTGACCAGCCCCGATCCGGTAAAGGACCAGACCGATTTCCTCGCCCAGATATACGACTGGCAGCTGCGCAAGGCCCTGTTCCCCATCGGCCATTACATGAAGGGTGAGGTGCGTGCCATCGCCGAGCGCGAACATCTTGTCAATGCGCGCCGCAAGGACTCGCAGGGAATCTGCTTCCTTGGCAAGATAAACTACAACGACTACCTGCGCCGCTATCTCGGCGAGCAGCCAGGCGACGTCGTCGAACTGGAGACGGGACGGATAATCGGCCGCCACCGCGGTCTCTGGTTCCACACCATAGGCCAGCGCCACGGCCTCGGCTTCGGCGGCGGACCGTGGTATGCTGTCAGGAAAGACATGGCGGCGAACGTACTCTACGTCAGTCACGGATTTGAACCGCAGACGGCCTACCGTCAGGATTTCCCCATCTGCGACTTCCATTTCCTTACCGTTCCGGTGGAGATGGAGCGCGTGACGTTCAAGATACGCCATACGGCCGGCTACCATCCGGCCACGCTCGAAACGCTGGGCGACGGCCGCTATGTAGTCCATGCGGAACAGCCGATGCAGGGAGTGGCGCCGGGCCAGTTCTGCGTGGTCTATGACGAACACCATCACCGGTGCTACGGCTCGGGCGAGATAACCGTGTGACGCCGCTTATATAATTATGGTGTTGCGTTGCGGTCAAGTGGCGTTGTGGTATAATGGTAGAGGGATGTCAACATTCTTTGTGTAAGGAATCGTAGGGACATATTCTTTCCTATTTGTCTGCCTGTAGCATGTCAATATTCATATTGATTTGGCGGACAAATACAAGAATATGTCCCTACTATTCCTTACAATTTGTCTCTTGGTCCTTTTTTCTGTCGCCCTTCCGCAGAACATCCGGCAAACATGGCGGCTGGAGTTAAAAATAATGAAATACTTCTTATATAACCTTATTTATATTACCTTTGTACGCACATAAAAGAACTATAGTTATTTAAAAACAATATCAATTCGACGAATGAAACAGTTTAAGCGAGTGGACAATCTGCTCGGTTGGCTATCATTTGTGATAGCTGCCTTTGTCTATTGCTCCACTATTGAGCCGACAGCCAGTTTCTGGGACTGTCCTGAGTTTATTACCACAGGCTATAAACTTGAAGTGGGTCACCCGCCGGGAGCTCCTTTCTTCATGCTTACGGCCAACCTGTTCTCACAGTTTGCCAGCGACCCGTCGCAAGTGGCATACATGGTCAACACGATGAGTGCGCTGTTCTCAGCCCTCACAATCATGTTCCTTTTCTGGAGTATAACCCATCTGACGCGGCGGTTGCTCGCCGGAAGCTGGGAGGCGCTGACCCCGGCGAAGCTCATTGCCGTTGAGGCATCGGGACTTGTGGGCGCTCTGATATACACGTTCAGTGACACGTTCTGGTTCAGTGCTGTCGAGGGCGAGGTCTACGCCTACTCATCACTGTTCACGGCCGTGGTCTTCTGGCTTATCCTCAAATGGGAAGAGCATGCCGATGAACCTCACAGCGACCGTTGGCTAGTGCTCATAGCCTATATGACCGGCCTTTCCATCGGTGTTCACCTGCTCAACCTGCTGTGTGTTCCCGCACTGGTTCTGGTCTATTACTACCGCCGTTTTCCCCATCAGACGCCTCAGGCAGACCTGCGCGGTTCCATCGCCGCCCTGGCCGTGTCAATGGTCATTTTGGCCGCCGTGCTCTATGGAGTGGTTCCCGGCATCGTTCAGGTGGGCGGATGGTTCGAGCTGTTCTTTGTCAATGTGCTCGGTTGTCCGTTCAATACGGGTGAGATTATATACATAGTCCTGCTCATCGCCACCATCATCTGGGCCATACGCGAGACCTATTCCGACCGCAGCGGCAAGCGCGGCAACGTTGCTTTCCTCATCGCCGTGGGTATGCTTGGCATCCCCTTCTATGGTCACGGATGGTCGGCCGTGGTTATCGGTGGCGTAGTTCTGGCCCTGCTGTGGTTTGTCCTGAACCTGAAGAACAAGGCGAAGGCCACCCTTATCAGTGCCAGAGTGAAGAACACGTCGCTGCTCTGCATGCTGATGCTGATGATAGGATATTCGAGCTACGCCGTCATCGTGATACGCTCGTCGGCCAACCCGCCCATGGACCAGAACTCTCCTGAGGACATCTTCACCCTCGGACAGTATCTCGGACGCGAGCAGTACGGCAACCGGCCGCTCTTCTACGGCCAGGCCTACACATCACAGGTCGCTCTTGAGAAGGACGGCGAATACTGCCGTCCGGTTCTGGAAAAGGGATCACCGGTCTATCAGCGCAAGGACAAGGCTACGGCGGACGAGAAAGACTCCTACTTTGTTGTCCGTACGAACGACCAGTATAAGTACGCCCAGAACATGCTCTTCCCCCGAATGTACGATCAGGGACACGCCGGAGAATATGAAAGCTGGATGGGCGGCGTCGAAGGAACGCAGGTTCCGTATGACCGTTGCGGAGAGATGATAATGGTGAAGGTTCCTTCTCAGCTGGAGAACCTGCGCTTCTTCCTCTCTTATCAGTGCAACTTCATGTACTGGCGCTACTTCATGTGGAACTTCGCAGGCCGTCAGAACGACCTGCAGGGCAACGGAGAGCTGGAGCACGGAAACTGGATCACGGGTTTCTCGTGGTTTGACAACATGCGTCTGGGCGACCAGAGCAAGCTGCCGGACGAACTGAAGGAGAACAAGGGACACAACGTCTTCTACTGTATGCCGCTGCTGCTCGGACTCATCGGCCTTTTCTGGCAGTCCCTGCGCCGCGGGCAGACCGGCATCCGCCAGTTCTGGGTGGTCTTCTTCCTGTTCTTCATGACGGGTCTGGCCATCGTTATCTACCTCAATCAGACTCCTTCTCAGCCGCGTGAGCGTGACTACGCCTACGCCGGTTCGTTCTACGCGTTTGCCATCTGGTGCGGAATGGGTGTGGCCGCCATCATCGACGAGCTTACCCGCAGGCTCAAAGGCCATCACACTCTGGTAGCCGCCGTTGTCGGACTTGTCTGTCTTCTTGTGCCCGTTCAGATGGCGTCGCAGACATGGGACGACCATGACCGCAGCGGACGCTATACCTGCCGTGACTTCGGACAGAACTACCTGATGTCTCTCGACCAGACAGGCAACCCGATAATATTCACCAACGGCGACAACGACACGTTCCCCTTGTGGTACAATCAGGACGTGGAAGGCGTCCGTACCGATGCCCGTGTCTGCAACTTGAGTTATCTCCAGACCGACTGGTACATCGACCAGATGCGCCGTCCGGCCTACGACTCGCCCTCGGTGCCCATCACCTGGAGCCGTCTGGAGTATTGCGCCGGAACCAATGACTACGTTCAGGTGAATCCGTCGCTTAAGAACGCCATCGACGCGATGTATGCCGAATATCCCGACGAGGCCCGCCGTCTTTTCGGTGACAATCCATACGAGCTGAAGAACATACTCAAATATTGGGTCCGCAACAACGGACTGAGCGAAGAGCAGCTCAACGTGATGAAGTATCTGGTGGGTGACGGAACGTCAACCCGCGTTATTCCTACCGACACCGTCTATATGACCATCGACAAGGAAGCCGTCCGCAAGAGCGGCATGATGATGGCGGCAGACTCCATTCCAGACCGCATGACAATCTCGCTGGCCGGCAAGCGCGCCCTTTACAAGGGTGATCTGATGATGCTGGAGATGATTGCCGAGTGCAACTGGACCCGTCCGATTTACGTGGCGCGCACCGTCGGCCCGTCAAACTACATGAATCTGGGTGACAACTTCGTTCAGGAAGGTCTCGCATGGCGCA
Organism: uncultured Prevotella sp.; assembly: GCA_947177775.1. Taxonomy (GTDB): domain Bacteria; phylum Bacteroidota; class Bacteroidia; order Bacteroidales; family Bacteroidaceae; genus Prevotella. The sequence continues at coordinate 27,788 of CAMWVS010000018.1, read as the reverse complement.
TCACTCCCTTCACCACAAATGCTCCGGGAGCACGCAATTTCGACACCAAACGGTCCTATGACAACATGATGCATCGCTTCAAGTTCGGCGGAATAGACAAGAAGGGCGTCTATCTTGACGAAACGGTGACGCGGATGTGCTACACCCACCGCAGCGTCTTCGTACAGCTGGCGGTCAACCTGATCAGCGAGGGCGACAACAAGCGCGCCGAGGAAGTGCTCGACTATGTGGAAAAGAATATCCCGTCATATAACGTTCCGGTTTATTTCCAGTCCGGTTCACTGGATGAGGCACGTGCATACGCATCTATCGGCCGTACAGCCAAGGCCATGGAAATAGCCGGACAGTTGTGGACGAGGTCGAAGCAGTATATGGACTGGTATCTCAGTCTGGACGGTATGCGCTTTGCCAGCGCCTATCGCGACTGCCTGGAGCATATCTATGTCATGCAGAATGTGGCTATGCTCGGCAAGCAGGTCAAGCCGGAATGGGGCGAGAAGAAACTTCGTGAGCTTGACATGGTCATCGAGGCTTATCATGGAAAGGGTGGCCGTCTGGAATAATGGACAACGGAACAATCAACAAGGAAAGACCGAGAGATGATCATTGAGCAACCGGCAATATGGTTACGCTGGCTCTATCCGCGGGCCACGTGGCGTATGGACAAGAACGAGAGGGCCGTCTATCTGACTTTTGATGACGGCCCCATTCCCGAGGCCACGCCTTTCATACTTGACACGTTGGCTCGTTTCGATATCAAGGCTACGTTCTTTATGGTTGGAGACAATGTCAGGAAACATCCGGAGTTGTTCCAAAGGGTTATGGCGGCCGGTCATCGTATCGGCAACCACACATTCCATCATCTCGGTGGTTTCCGTCACTCCATAAAGCACTATAGCGCCGATGCCGAGTTGGCAAACGAACTGTTGCACACAGATCTTTTCCGTCCGCCGCATGGCTGGATGCGTCTGGATCAGTATTTCTGGCTCGGGCGCAAATACAGGATAGTGATGTGGGATCTCGTTACGCGTGACTATTCAAAATGGATGACGCCTGAAAAAGTGCTTGACAATGTGAAGCGGTATACCCGCAATGGCTCTATCATAACCTTCCACGACTCCTTGAAGAGTATCGACAAGCTTCATTACGCCCTTCCGGAGGCCATCAGATGGCTGAAAGAGCAGGGCTACGAGTTCAAGGTTTTCCCGGCCCCCTCCGATATATCCAATGGGGAGTGACCAGCGGAACGACGACTTCCTCCGGTTCTCCCTATGGGGGAATTTGCAGAATATAAGAAAAACAAGAAAAAAAGAAAGGTTCTTCCGGGTTGGAAAAACCTTTCTTTTTTTCTTGTTTCGCGGCTCATTTCCATTAGCGTGAGCCGGAGGAGGCCTTTTCGCATTCCGGGCAATATCCTTTCATTACATAATTGACCGACGTCTGGATGTAACCTTCCGGCAGCGGAACCTCTGGAATAGGTGCGTTGTCGATGCAGAACGTGCGGTGGCAGTTTTCGCAGTAGAAGTGGGCATGCGCATCGTCGTCCGAACCGTCTCTGCCGCGGCCATGGCTCAGACACAGTTCATATCTGACCCCGTCGCCTCCGCTGTCGATGACATGCACCAGATGGTGCTCGCGGAATAGCGTCAAAGCTCTGAATATGCCCGACTTGTCGACCGTAAGTATCTTGTATTCAAGTTCCGACAACGACATAGGCCTTTCAGCAGTGGCCAATGCCCTGACGGTCAGTATGCGGTTGACCGTAGGCCGTATGCCGTGTGCCGTGAGCAGTTCCGTACATTTCTTTTCGTCCATGACTATTTCTTCTTAAACCGATATTGACTGTATTTCTTTCCGTCTCATATTCCGTATGCCGGAGTGCGAGACAGCCTTTCATCCGCAAAATTAGCAATCATTCGTCAAACAGCAAAATAACAGTCGTCTAATCCTCTGCAATTCACTATTTTTATGTATCTTTGCCCTTATTCCGGTCTTTCCGTTCTCTACCGGTATGGCCTAAACGGTTTGCATAGGGCCGGAACGGCTGGCCGTATGAAGCAGCCGGTTTTCGGATAGAGTTCTCCGGAACGCTAAAGTCCGACCGGCAGATGTATGAAACAAACTATCAGAAAAACTGTTTGAAATGAGATTACTATCAATCATGCTCCTGCTTGCGGGCACATCAACGGCCGTCATGGCCCAGTTCTCAAAACCACGCCGCGCCTACGTTGAATATGTCGTGACGGCCGACCGTTCCGACCGTACCTATCCCACGGGCCGTGAAGCCCGTCTGACAGTCGAGGCATATAAGGGCGGCATACCCTTGGACGGCGTAAAGGTCGTCTATTCCGCCGGCGACGAGATGATGGCGCCTTCGCGTGAGGATACCGCCGTCTTCCATGCCGGCCGCGCCGTACTTCCCATAGGCACGCGCCAGGAACCGGGCTTCCTCGCCTGCAAGCTCCGTTTCACCGTCTACGACAAAACCTACAAAGACTTGGTCAAGGTGGCTTTTGCCCCGGACAGCATACGTCCTTATACCGTAATGCCCCGCGACTTCGACCGTTTCTGGGCGAAGACGCTCCGCACGGCTGCCCGCACGGACCTTGCGCCCGAGGTGACGCCACTGCCGAAATATTCCACCGATAGCGTAGAGGTCTCCCTCGTTCGCATCAATGTCGGGCCCGGCGGACGTCATGTCTACGGCTATCTGACCCGTCCGCGCGACGGACGTCCCCATCCCGTGCTTTTCTGTCCGCCTGGTGCGGGAGCCTCAAAGATAACTCCGACCACCTATTACAGTGAGCGCGGATTCATCTATTTCAACATCAACATCCACAACGATTGCAATCCCGAGCTTGACGACACGTCATACGCCGCCGCCAAGGCAGCCACCGAAGGCTACAACCGCCGCGGCATATCCTCTCCCGAGACATTCTACTATCGTGACGTCTACGCCGCATGTTCCCGCTGCGTCGACTTCCTTTGCACGCTTCCCGAGTGGGACGGCCGCAACGTTGGCGTTACTGGCGGTAGCCAGGGTGGAGCCCTATCAATTGTCACGGCAGCTCTCAATCCCCGTGTCACCTTCTGTTCACCGTTCTATCCGGCACTCTGCGACCTGACCGGCTTCCGTGAGGGGCGCGCCGGCGGATGGCCGAAATACTATGACGGCCGCGAGGAAGACGCCGGAGCTGCCGAAACGATGGCCTATTATGACGTAGTCAACTTCGCCCGCCGGCTCACGTGCCCTGTCTTCTATTCCTTCGGATACAACGACGACACCTGCTCCCCGACCTCCACATACGCCGCCTACAACGAGATAACCTCGCCGAAGACCCTCAGTGTCACGCCGACCAGCGGCCACTGGCGCTTCCCCGAAACCAACGACGAGTCTGTTGCGTGGATGCAGCGTATGGCCGGGATTATTCCGTCGGGTGGTCTTTGAAAGGTGTTGGCCGTATTGTAGCTGATATATTCGTGTTATCCGTGATATGATGGATAAAGGTTTGGCTACGGAAGCAGCGTCAAGGGAGTTATAATCGAATGACATACTCTTCAAACGCAAAGCGCGCAAAGGCGCAAAGGATTTATTCTTTCCTTTGTGTCTTTGCGCGCTTTGCGTTTTATTTCATGAACGGACGTTGCCGCTACTTATCTATTCGGAAGCCGTTCTGATCGTAACCGCTGTTCCGTCACCTCGCAGCTTTCTCCTTATTGGGGGAGTCGGACCGGACTTGTCCGTAGAACCGGGCGCCGGCGCGCAACTGGTGGCGCATGATGCTGACAAACTCGCGGACCTCCTGAAGGATGTTCAGGTATAGCAGCGCAGTCTTCAGACCGCCCGTTCCGCTGTCGTTCTGCATTCTGTCGTAGTGGCGTTTGCGCATGGTGCCCAGTTCGTCCTTGAGCCGTCCGGCGTCGGCGAGAATATCCTTGTATTCATCAAAGCGTCCCGTGGAGAGCATGGCTTCCGAACGCGACATGAGTTCGGAGACGCGGCGGCGCAGCTGTGTCAGCTCCTCCAGACATTCGTCGGGCAGTGGACTGAAGTTGTTGTCAACGTGTTCGTGTATCGGGTCGAGCATTCTTCTCAGACAGTAGATGAACTGGCGGTCGCTGTCGGCTCCCATGTGATACCACGTGTTGCGTTCCAGAGCCACCTCGGCCGGTACGCGGCGCAGGGCGAGCATCTCCTTTCGGCGGAATTTCGTTAGCATTTCTTGCTCGGCGTCAAGCTCTTTCCGTGCGTGTGAAAGCAGGCTAAGGCGTTCGCCGACAAGCCCGTCGAGGACATTGTCGAACTGCGTCAGGGCAAAGCGGCATACGAACGACTGCGTGCGTGACACGTGCTTCCGCAGCATGTCCCATACCATGAGCGGATCGGCCGACTGCATCATCAGTTCAAACTGGTTTGCCTCTTTCTCCTCAGCCTCCTTATTTCTATAGATGCGGTTGCTGCGCACGAGCATGAAGACTACCATACCGATGAAGAAAAGCATGGCCACGATGCCGCCGAAGTTCATCACGGTGCATACGACTCCGCAGATGGCGAAGGCCGCTCCGGCCGTTATGAACCATCCGCCGATGACGGAGAGCACGCCCGTCACGCGGAACACGGCGCTTTCGCGGCCCCAGGCGCGGTCAGCGAGGCTTGAACCCATTGCGACCATAAACGTCACGTAGGTAGTGGAGAGCGGCAACCGGAGGTTTGTTCCGATGACGATGAGGGCTGCGGCAAGCACGAGATTGATGGCGGCGCGCACCATGTCGAATGCCGCTCCGCGCGGCAGGACGGCGTCGCTCTTGCTGAAACGTGAGTCAATCCATGCTGCAGCCCGCGGTGGAACGACAGCCCCGACGGTAGTGACCACACTCTGCACGGAGCGGACGATGCTGCGGGCTGCGCGTGACGATCCGAACATTTCGTCGCCCTCATCCTGACGGGACAGGTCTACGCTGGTTTTAATGACATTCTGTGCCTTGCGGGAGGTGGCCATGGCGACAATCATCACTATGCCTGCAGCCATGAGATAGGGTAGCGGTGTGTTGGCACTGGCCATCAGTGAGTGCATCATGAAATCGTCGGCCGGCATCCCCGAGGCTGCATAGCTGGTGTAGGAGTCGAGACCGGCCATGGGAACGCCGATGAAGTTGACAAGGTCATTGCCGGCAAAAGCCATAGCCAGTGCGAACGTACCCATGAGGACGACTACGCGGAAGACGTCGATGCACAGCAGATGGAGCACCTCGGCGACAATGGCAGAACCGACGAAGCAGGCGAAAAGCAGTTCCGGTGTGTGGTCGGTTATCCACAGACGCTGGTTGTCTGATATGAACGGCGAGCCGGACAGACCTTTTATGAAGATGAAATAGGCCAGCAGCGTGAAGGCCATTCCGCCGAAAATGGCTATTGTGTAGCGCAGATGGCGCTTATATCCGAAGGTGAACACAATGCGCGCCACCCATTGGACGATAACGCCGCAGACGAAAGCGATGGCCACGCTGACAAAGATGGCGATGATGACACTGAGGGCTTTGTCGCTGTTGAGGAGCATGTCGAGCGACAGCGACGGGTCAGACATCATCTTCAGGACGGCCATGGCAAAGGTTCCGCCGAGCAGTCCGAAGACGAGCGAGACGGTCGAGGAGGTGGGGAGACCGAGCGTGTTGAACATGTCGAGCACAATCACGTTTGTCACCATCACGGCCAGGAAGATGATCATGACCTCATGAAACGAATAGTTGTCCGGCCGCATTATTCCGTGGCGCGCCAAGTCCATCATTCCGGCGCTCATCATCGCACCGATCAGAACGCCGGCAGAGGCAAAGATGAGCACGGTTCTGAATCCGGCGGCACGTGCACCGACGGCGGAATTCAGGAAGTTGACGGCGTCGTTGCTCACGCCGACAAAGAGGCCGAAGACTGCCAGAACGAGCAGAAAGACCACAATTGCTAAGTAAACTGTTTCCATTGACTGAATGTTTATCCTGTTAAAATAATGTATATCAAACCGTAATGCTGATGTCTCTGACTTCTTAATCAGATGTCTCTGGCTTCTTAATCAGATGTTTCTGGCTTCTTAATCAGATGTTTCTGACGTCTTAATCAGCCTTCAGTGTCCGTATCCGTTCTGCTCTCAGTTCCTTCCGTCATACTTCTGTCACGGTCGTGATGCAGCGTAATTTACGTGTGGCAAAGATAGTGCAAGCGAGCGCAATGTGAACTTGTTCACAAATTATTCGTAAACTCATCAACACGTGCCGAGTGCAGCCTATCTTCTGCAAAGATATTGGAACGATGTTACAAAAATGTTACCGCAGCGTTAAATTAAGGTAACAGTCCGATGGTGATAAGATAGTTTAATAATCCGGTGGCGGAATGTAACGTATGTTTATAAATAACAGGCTTCCGGCAGATGAACTTTCAATCAGTTTGTGCAAAGGGAAAGTAGAGACGTCACACTGTGGCGTCTCAATGAGTCAATATAAGCGTTGCGTTGGTTTGGCTGGGTGTTGCAAATCATATAAATCATCTGACTTGCAGTGACATTGCTTTGCTATGTTTATTGAATATCAACCGATTGCGTCAACGTGCCAAAGCCACGTCCCTGCTCCATTGTTTTGTAACCTCCCTTCTACGTTTTGTTTCGAAACATGACTTGAACCAATTCTCTTGCTTGACTTATATATTTACAAAATCATCCTCGCCATTCCTCCCCTTTTAGCTCGTTTCTGCGTCATTTTCCGACCATTTCCCGCATTTTAGAACGTTTTTCCGTTAGCTTCATGACGCAAAAAGCGGGCCAGCGGACGCCGGGAGGCCCTTACGGCTTTTCCAGAACAGAGATTCCGCGTGTTTTTCAACGGCTGAAAACAGGCCGAAAAGCCGCCATTTTCTTGCCGTAAGGCCCTCCCGAGGTTGCGGCGGGGCCGCTCTCGTCGTGCAACGGAGCCTTCGTTGCAATGCCGCGAGGGCCCCCGTTGCAACCCCGTAAGGCCCTTACGGCATGGCCGTCGCGCTCGCCTCGGAAAACAACGGAACCGTCGTTGTTTGTAAGTGGTTGTATATAAGCGACTTGAAAAATATGTAAAATAATCGCCGCGAAGACCCCTGAAATTTGATGCGTGCGAGATTTGAATATTTGCGCCCGCCTCCGCATTTTTTTGAAAAGTCTATGCTCTCGTAGCAGTTAAATTCAGAAAAAGGATGACATATGGGCTTGCTGGATTATATACAAATTTGCTTGGTGATGCTTTTTGCAGGAATTTGGTGTAGTTCCAACAACATGACGATACGGGCTTGGAGCATGATTTACAGTGGAGGGATAAGCGAGTATTAAAAAAAGCAGATGCCATAAATGGCATTAGTGGATAAGGTATGTATGTTTTTGAACTGGAATTGAGCTAAAACACCGTTTTTGCATTATTAAATTGAAGATTTTCGTCTGTTTATGTGAGAGTCGGCAATTATTTTTATAACTTTACAGTCAGAAATAAACAATTCTTTTAAATATAAATTATATCTAAACAATCATAACCTCTGATGACAGTAGTGGAAGAAAAAGAAATTTAAAAGTTATGGCAAAGACAATAGATGAGATAAAAGAGTTGCTTTCCACTGATTTATTCAAGAGTGGAATAGCAAATAATTATATTACTATCAACAATGATGGTAGCTATATAACGTATCATTGCAAGAATAATACAAGGCGTAAGCTCTGTAATCCAGAGGAATTTGTACAGGCTACGGCATATCTGAAACTTATCATTAATTACAACTATTCTCCTCTAAATATATCCGTCAATGAGAATGTTCAAGTAGGTTCTTCAACAAAAGAAGCGGATATTCTTGTGTATAATGAGAAGAATACCAGAATCTCAATAGTCGTTGAATGTAAAGAGGAACAAATAAACGAAAGGCAATTTCAAGTAGCTGTTGACCAAGCCTACAGTTATGCCCATTCTTTGGCAAGTCAATATATCTGGGTTACATCTGGGATTAAGGATGAATATTTTGAAATTGTAGAATTGTACCCTGTTGAAAGGATTAGCATTTCCGACATTCCTAAACGGTCAGGAAAGGTTAACAGGTATAAATATGTAAAGGGTGCAAAAGAACCTTTGGCAGGAACACAAGCGGAATTGAGGCAAAAGTTTAAGTCGGCACACGATGCTTTATGGGGTGGCGGAGCCTTGGCACCGACTACGGCTTTTGATGAATTGGACAAACTTATCTTTTGTAAGATATGGGATGAAAAATGGAGAGACAATGCACCAAAGACTAAAGGTGAACCATTTGCTTTCCAAATCATATCTTATCCAGAGGATAAAGATGATAAGCAAAATACGAAAGCCAAGACAGAACTTGAAAAACGTATTCGAGATTTGTATGAACATGGACGTAAGAAAGATCCAGAGGTTTTCAAAGATGATATAAAGCTGGATAAGCATAAAATATATACCGTTGTGCAGTATCTTCAAGATATAAACCTCTCCAAGACAGATCTTGACGCAAAAGGTGTAGCTTTTCAAAGCTTCATGGGAGAGTTCTTCCGTGGAGATTTCGGACAGTTTTTCACTCCTAAGCCAATTGTAGAGTTTATCGTCAATTCTATAAATATTGATAAGGATTGGAAAGTGCTCGATACTTCTTGTGGAAGTGGCGGTTTCTTGCTTCATGCTTTAAAAGCAATTCGCGATGAAGCTAATGAGATATATGGTGAGGATGTGGGGAGTGCATCTTGGAAAAGTTATTGGCATGAGTTTGCTGAGAAACATTTGTTTGGCATTGAAATTAACGAGCAAATATCTCGTGTTGCCAAAATGAATATGATAATTCATGATGATGGTCATACCAACATCATCACAAATGACGGTCTTAAAAATAATAAGACGTTGGAGATAGAGAATCGTAATTTGAAATTCCAAGACGGAACGTTTGATTTGATTATGACCAATCCTCCCTTTGGCTCTACTATAAAGGCTGATGAGGTAAACTATTATAAAGAATATGAGTTGTTTGAAAAGAATCTTGGCATAACAGAGATAAAAGACCGGATTGCAGATGACGACAATAAAAAGAAATGGCGTACTTCTCAAAGTACAGAGGTATTGTTTCTGGAACGATGCTATAGGTATCTGAATGAAGAAAACGGCTATTTGGCAATAGTTGTTCCTGATGGTATTCTGACTAATTCAACAAGTCAATATGTGCGTGATTGGTTGGTGGAGAAATTCCGAATATTGGCTGTGGTATCTCTGCCGCAACATACATTCTCGCATGTTAAAGCAGGAGTTAAATCTTCTGTCTTGTTCCTCAAAAAGCATCCGAAGAGTGTGACGCAGAAGTTCGAGCAAACTCTGAAAGATGTTAAGGCTATTGTTCAGAATGAAAAAGGTCTTGATAAGGAACAACGTTCAGAACGAATGTTGGAACTTTATAAAGGACAAATACTTAAATTTGTTAATGACTATAAGGTGTTAATGATAGAAATTAAAAATGTTGGTTATGATGCGACGGGCAAGAAGACAGAAGGAAGCGAATTGCCAGAAGTCGCGAATAAAATTAATCGTTTTATAAGTGCCATTAAGTAAACAGATACGGATTATGACAATTAATTATATATATATATCCGATATTATTCAAGCCCGTCGAATGGATCCCATATTTTTCAGATATGGGACAAGTCAATTTGGTCAAAAATATAAATTGGAATCAATAGGTTCTTGTATTATAGACGTACAATCTGGTATTGGTGCAGGAAAGGGAGACCAAGCATCAGAATCAAATGGTATTGTACAAATACGTCCCACAAACATAGATAAAGATGGATTTTTAGTATTTGAAAGAAACATTTATGTACCCATAGAAGCCAATATGCCTTCATTGAAAAAGAATGATGTGTTATTTAATAATACGAATAGTCAGGAGTTAGTGGGTAAAACAGCTATTTTTAGAGGGAATGAACCATATAGATTTTCAAATCATATAACGAGAATAAGAGTAAATAAAGATAAGATATTACCTGAATACTTATGGCTAATACTGAATCTATATCAACGTAAATCTATTTTTTATTCTATTTGTACAAATTGGAATAATCAGTCAGGTGTAGGAAATGAACTTCTTAAATCCATAAAAATTCCACGTCCTATATTAGAAGAGCAAAAAGGAATTGTAAACATTTATACTAAAGCGCAAGAAGCGAAACAGGCTAAAGACGAAGAAGCACAATCTTTATTAGATAATATAGATCCTTTTTTATTAGAAGTTTTGGATATCGCATCTAATCAGCAACATGAGAAGAAATCTATATTCTCAACTACTATATCCAATCTTATAGGACAACGTTTGGATGTTTCCTCATATAAAGAGCATTTTGAGATGCTTTCAAACAAATATCCAAATAGAAAATTATCTTCTTTGGTAGAGATTGATCCTGCAATTAAATTTGTAGGGTTTAATGATGATACTACAATATCTTTTATTCCAATGGAATGTATTGATGAAAAATACGGTGAGATTTCAGAACGACGAGAAATATCAATATCTCAAATTAAAGGATATACAAAGTTTGAGGAAGAAGATTTATTGTGGGCGAAAATTACTCCATGTATGCAAAATGCTAAATCTGCAATTGCACGAAATCTTAAGAATGGCATTGGCTGTGGCTCAACAGAGTATTATGTTATACGTCCTAAAATAGAAGATTTGTTGATTGATTATGTGTACTTGATATTACGTCACTCGGAAGTGTTAAAAGCTGCGCAAGGCTCATTTGGTGGCTCTGCTGGACAACAGAGAGTTTCAAGCCAATACATGAAATCTATTGTAATACCGTTTCCAAGTAAAGACATACAGCAATCAATTGTAGATGTTGTTAAAGAGCGAAAGCAAAGAGCAAAACAACTTCAAATAGAAGGATTAGAAATGCTTGAAAATGCAAAACAAGAAATTGAGAAATTAATATTAGGCTTATGAAGGAACTAAAGATAAATATCGAAAAGTGTATTCATTTATTGAAGGGATTTAATATAAACTATAACACTATGGTAGGTTCCAGAACATGTGCATTGGTAAATCAAATAAATGTACTTCTACCTTATATTCGTACTAAATACCCAAAGATAAGTGATATATTAAACGAAGCGAATAATGAAATTAATCATAATGGGTTCATTAATGCTTACGCTTTTGGGAGTATCAGAGCAACCATAAGAATATTGGAATCATTAGAACAGACTAAAGACAAGAAAATTTTTATAAGCCATTCATCTAAGGATAAAGGTATTGTCGAAAAGTTCACAGATAATATCTTGCAACTTGGTATAGGAATAAGGAACGAAGATATTTTTTGCACTTCTATTGAAGAAATGGGAGTTAAAAATGGTGAGGATATTCGCAAACATATACAAACGAATATTCGAAATGCAGATTATGCTTTTTTACTAATTTCAAAAAATTATAAAGCAAGTGAGATATGCATTAATGAAATGGGAGCTGTTTGGGCTTATGACTGTAATGTACGATTATATCTTTTGCCAGATGTAGATTTTGATAAAATAGGTTGGTTGTGCGACACTCGAAAAGCGGATATGATTAATTCTTCTATAGCATTAGATGCTTTACATAAAGAGATGATAGAGTATTTTGAATTACCAGACAAAAATACTTGGAGTCGCCAAAGAGAAACATTTATAAGTTATGTAAACAGTATTAAATAGAGATTTTATGGCAAAGTTAGAAGGTATAATATATAAGGCATTTGAAAACTTTATCGTCTTTAGAGGTTATGCACCAATATCATTATTGGCAAAAGTTTCTAGGCGTCCAGAATCCTATCAGAGAATTGCTAATGATGAGCATATGCGTGACATAATAAAATTTTTGAAGAAAAAGGATTATTCATATTTCCCAGAATTAGTGTTAGCATACAGAGGTGCTGATTTAGTAGGTCTTATATCAGAATTACATGGAAAAGATGATATTGAATACAATGCAGAAAAGTATGTAAAGGGACTCAAAGTTTTAAAGGAACGAGTTCCTTATAATGGCGATAGAGCACGGCATGCTCAATTGACAGTTGATGAGCACGTATTATTAAGAGTTGATGGGAATCATAGATTAGAACCGTTTGATTCTAATGACGATTGGTGGAGTTCTTTTGTAGAAGAAAAACCTTCTTCTGATTTTTCTGAAGAGGAAAGGAAACAATGGATACATAAACAGATATTGGATTATAGAAGTGATATTGATAGTATTATAGTACCATTTTCTGTAGTAATATCTAATAATGATATTGCAGATCAATTTGAAGCATCTATCTTTAATAATATAAATTTCAAACAACTTCCTCTAAAACAAGAAAAGAATATTCAGAATGTCTATAAATATTTGAGAGATACTGATGAACTTGGTAAAGGACATGAACTAACAATCAAACTTATTGATTTAGTTGAAAAAGGACATTTTAAGGGATTGCCACTACTTTCTATGAGCGGTGAAGATGAGATTTATAGAACAATCTGTCTTAAAGCAATAGAATTATTACTTTTCAAACAAGCAATTGTGACAAAAGAAAAAGAACAGACAATTAAAAATATTGAAAATTGTAGTCGCTCATTGAAAGAATTAAATAGTAAGATTGGTATACTTGGAAAGCAAAAGAATGCGAACAAAAAACAAATAGAAAATGAAATTGCTGAGAGAACAAGGGAAATTGATGCGATAAAACGTAAAACTGGAGCTTTGCAAAAATTTGTAGATACGTGCGAAAGGTTCGTAAACTCGGCTAATGACATAGATAAAATAGAAATTGCGATTCAATATCTGAGGGTTACTTATGAACAACTAGGTGAACAAACTGGAAATATCTCATTGTTTGTAGCACTTGTGTATTTTAAACTATTTGATAATAATAAATTCAATGATTTCGTAAAATGGATTATAAGAAATGGAATCAATAAGATACCTGTGGAAGATTATTTACCTAGCCATAATGCAGTATCCTTGATTTCTCTTTTTGAACGGGTATATGAGGCAAAGGGGAAAGAGATATTTGTTTCGATGCAATTTAATGATCCTCAAAGTGAAATGATTTATGAGAAGATAGTCCAAACAATAGATAAGTTCAATAAAAGTAGAGGGTTTGATATATGTATTACTCCAATTAGAATAGACCAAAAAGTTACAACTGATTTATTTAATATTTCAAATGAAATAACTCGTGCTATTAAAAATAGTAGTTTAATTATTGCAGACTTAAGCAGCCATAATGTTAATGTATATCATGAAATTGGTGTTGCTATGGGATTAGCACAAGCAAAAAATATTGCACCTTCTGTCATATTATTGTATAAAACAGATACATCTTTTAGGGATAATTCAAAAACGGATGAAGACCATTTTATTGGATTTAATTTACGAGGCGAATCTCAACTTAGATTCAGTACTTATAAACAACTTGTCGATGGACTGTGGGAAAGACTGGAAAAATACTATAATATATAATAAAAAACAATCATGGAAGTAAGTGCACAAGATATAATAGATTCTGTTGATTTGGGGCGTTCTGATGTATTACTGCCTATATATGAATCTGTCGTAAACTCAATAATCAGTTTGAATAAAACTGATAGAAGAAATAAACAAATAGATGTCTTTCTTGAGAGAAAGCAAGTTAAAAATAAACCATTAAGTCTGTTTACAAAGAATCCTGATCCTATTTTAAATGTAACGATAATAGATAATGGGGAAGGATTTAATGACACTAATTTTACATCATTCACAAAGCCGTTTAGTAAAGTAAATAAGAAATATGGATGTAAAGGCATTGGTCGCTTTACAATTCTTGCCTTGTTTAAGAGAATGGATGTTATTAGTATATATAAAGAAGGTGACAACTGGAAAAAAAGATGTTTTTCTTTTGATGCAGAACGTGAGATATACGATGTAAAGGATATATATCTAGATGGGGAACATAATTATCAAACGAAAGTTACACTTGTTGAATGTCAAAATAAGCAGTTGTTTCCATATACGGCTAAGAGTGCAGAAGAAATTGCAAAAGGTGTAATGGATCATTGCTTTATTTATTATTTGAGTGGCACCTTACCACATATAAACATTGTGGAATCTAATTGTGAAGAGAAAAACAAATCGCTTTCTGTCGAAAATTATTTTAAATTAGAATCAAAAGAGAAAGAAAAATCGGTAAAGATTAGAGAGGAAATATTTAAACTGTATATAATAAAATCGGATCAAACAACAACGAGGAAATATAATTATGTTTCATTTTGTGCAAATTCCAGGAAAGTAGGTGGAAAAAGAGATTTGTCAAAAGTAGATTCTCTTTATACCTATCCTATTTCAGAAAGTGGAGAGTTGAAGTTTTTGGATATATATGTAGTTTCGTCGTATCTAGATGGTCATGTAAACAATCAACGTACAGGGTTTACTATACCAGAATCAAATGAAATAGGCATATTTTTCGAAGATTTAGATTTACCGATTACAATTGAAGAAATAATGAGATGCATAGCTTCAGAAGTTGCCGGTATGTATGCTGAGTTTGCACAAGAAACAAAGAAACGCAATATTGAGGAAGTAAAAAAATATATCGAAAAATGTGCTCCACAATATAGAAGTCTTATTTATAGGAAAGATGTTTTAGAAACTATGCCTCCAAATCTTTCTGATGAAAAGAAAGATGAATATTTACATAAGATAGCATTTCAAGCTAATCGTAAAATTGATGAAAAAATAGAGCAATTTGTTCAGCAAAAAGAAGTGAATAATGAACATATCAAAGAAATTGTTGGTTCTATAAAGGAAAAAACTGCATATAATTCTGATACTTTGGCGGAATATATATTCAGGCGTAAAGCCATTTTAAGATTATTTGAACGAATGTTAGACAAACGTGAAGATGGACATTATGAAACGGAAAGTATGATACATAATTTGATATTTCCAATGGGCTTGACAAATCTTCAATTAGATTATCAATATCATAATCTTTGGTTGTTAGATGATAGATTTTCAACATTCCGGTTCATTGGGTCAGATAAAGCAATAACATCATATAGTCAAATAAAAAGTTCTAAAGAACCAGATTTAATTATGATTAATAATGAAAAGAATTTAGTAAATTCAGCAATCTCTTTCGGAAGTCAGGATGCTGGTGAAATTAGCACCATGGTTATATTTGAATTTAAACGTCCAGGAGATACTGCACATCAGAAAAATTCTTCTGATTTTAGGTGGGAATTTTCTGAATTGGTTGAAAAGTATTTTGATGATTTTCAATTTGGAAAAGAAAAAGACAAGAAAAATTACCGAGGTAATATTGTAAAAGTAACGAGAGATACACCTAAATTTGGATATGTTATAATGGATGAAATGCCTGATGCACTAATTGATTTTAATAAATCGCATGGATGGAGAAAAACTCCATTCGGCTCTTTTTATAAAATAAATCCTGATCAAAATTTACATATCGAAGCTTTAACATTTCAGGGTTTACTCAAAAATGCAAGAGAACGCAATAATCCTTTCTTTGATAATTTGTTTGCGGTTCATAAGTATTAATATTGAAAGTTTATGCGCTAAACGAAAATATTGAAAGAGTTTAAAAGATGAAATAGTATAAAAATAAGTATGACCGAACTCGAGCTACAGCAATACCTTCTCCACGAGTACCCACAAGAGAATTCTCGCTGCGAATGGAAAGAATTTAAGAATCTGAAAAACTCGTTCTGTGGGGACGAGAAGGATGATGTAATTTCCTACGTGTCGGCTATTGCCAACATGGAGGGAGGTCATATTGTGATAGGTGTGCATGATAAGACATTAGATATTATTGGAACTGACACCTACAATTATGATAGACAGAAAGCTGTTCTGAGATTAACAGAACGCTGTGTCAATCTATCTACAGAAGGACTTGATGTTGAAGAATTCATCACGGATGATACCAACAAGAAGGTATGGGTGATTCACATTCCTAAACATCGCCCCAAGTTGCCGGTATATGCCCATAACAAGGCATGGCAACGCATTGAGGATTCTTTGGTGGAATTGACCCAAGAGAGACTGAATGCCATATTGGAAGAGAATAGCCCAGTTTTTGATTGGTCTGCTGAGATTATTGAAAATGCCACTTTGGACGATCTCGACGTCAAGGCCTTGACCAAAGCACGTGATGAGTATAAGGCAGTTCATCCCCGCTTAGCTGATGAAGTTGATGAATGGGATGATATGGAACTGCTTAATCGTGCTGGCGTGGCAATAAAAAATAAATTGACACGTGCTGCAATTTTGCTGTTAGGTAAAGAGACAGCGGTTCATCTGATTAGTCCAGCGGTGACTACTATCACATGGGTACTGATTGATGACCATGACGAGAAGATTGATTACGAGCACTTCCATACGCCATTCATTCTGACAGTAAATGAAGCTTTGTCAAAGATTCGTAATCTGAACCAGCGTATCTTGCCTGGTGGAACTTTGTTTCCAGACATTGTCAAACAATACGATGACTACAGCATACGCGAGGTGCTCCATAATTGTATAGCTCACCAAGATTACACCATGCAGGAGCGTATTACTATGGTGGAAGACCCAAATTCTGTGACATTTGCAAATGGAGGATATTTTCTTCCTGGCACTGTCAGGAATGCTATTGAGCAGAATGGTCCACAGAAATTCTATCGTAACTATGTCCTGTGTCAGGGTATGGTAAATTTTAATATGATAGATACAATAGGAAGAGGAATACGTAAGGTGTTCACAGAACAACAAAAACGTTTCTTCCCAATGCCTGATTACAAGATTGACCAAGCAAGAAAGGAAGTCACAGTAAAAATATACGGCAAACTTATCAATGAGAAATATTATCGCTTGTTGAAAGCCAATCCTAATCTGTCTCTAAATGACTGCATTGCATTGGATATGGTACAGAAACATGACACTATAGACAAAGAGACTGCCACTCGATTAAGGAAGTTGCACCTTATAGAAGGACGCTATCCTAAGTTATATCTGTCGGAATATGTTGCCAAGACTGCCAATAATAATGAACTGAAAACTGAATACATCAGAAACAGGAGCTTCAATGATATGCACTTCAAAGAGATGATTATATCATACCTGAAATCGTTCGGTGGAGCTACCAGAGGCGAACTCAACCAGCTATTGCAATCCAAGTTGTCTGATGTGTTGACCGATGAGCAGAAAATCCGAAAGATAAGTAATTTGCTATCGGCTCTCAAAAAAGAAGGCATCATTGAATTAACAAATGGCAAGAAGTGGATTTTAGTCAAAGTTTAGTCCAATTTTAGTCGAAATTTTAGTCGAAGTGCATGCGTTTGGATTTATAATATTCTGATAATCAGTAATAATGCATCTTTTATTCGTTAGTAGAACAAAATTTATTTAGTCGAACTCAAATAAAGTAAGAGATATGTTATTCGGAAACAAAATCAGAGAGCTCAGAGACAAGCAAGGTTTGTTGCAACGCCAACTGGCAGCAGCATTAGAGATTGATACTCCCATGTTCAGCAAAATAGAGCATGGCGACAGAATGGCAAAAAGAGAACAAGTGATTAAACTTGCTGAATTGCTGCATTAGGATGAAAATGAGATGCTGAAGCTATGGATCGCCGACAAAGTTATAGATGCTGTAGGAACTGAAAATGACCATATACTGGAACGGGATGCCATAGAAGTGGCACAAAAAAACAATCTTTTAAGACTACGATTATGGATGCAGCGAACGATAGCCAAAATCATGAAAGAGTATCATGTTCTGCATTGGAATACTTGTAAAACAATAATTTTTGCTAATCACCAAACTTTCGACATTCATATTTCATCAAATTAGCGTTAAATCATTTATCATTCTATGGTTACTGGGAACGAATATATATTTGACAACATTCTTCAAGCAAGGGATTATATACTTGATCTTGAACGGCAAACATTGTCTAATGATGTTTATAGACAAAGACCTCCAATGATTGTTCGTCCTTTGGACTTTTGTAGACCATTTGAAGAACAAGACATAAAGCCAATACCTATTGATAGTCTTGATAACCCATATGTAGCATATTTTAATCATGCGGATGACAGCAAGTTTATTATGAATAGACTTATGTCAGGTCGATACTCTTTAAAACCTAACCTAAAGAATAGAAAATTCTTATTTAGAGGTGAAGCTGAATTCCATAATCCTTGTAAACCAAACCTGTTTAGGGATGCAAAGAAAAGGTATTTTTTAGACTCCATTATTCATGGAGATGAGATGTTTCGCTTGATATTGTCACATCCGCTTGTACAACTTTTGGATATAGGGGTGATATTGAATGGGATTCATGTGCGCTTTGAAATGAATCTATATGGATTGATACAGCATTATTATAATAAGTCCTCTTTGTTAGATCTGACAAGCGACATTAATGTCGCCCTGTTTTTCGCTACTCAACAATATGATTGGAAAACAGATTCATACTCACCTATTGTGGATGAGAAACACGAATATGGAGTATTATACTATTACAATATTGATATAAACAGAGATTTTCAGATGCAGCTAAATGGAGAACAACTATCAACTATCGGTTTGCAGGTATTTCCACGTAGCGGAATACAAAAAGGTTTCCTATATACATGCGGAATAAATTGTAACTTTAACAATCTACCTCAAGTAAAAGCATTTCGTTTTAAGCACAATGCTAGGATAGCACAGGATATCTGTGATTGGGCAGATGGTGGTAAACGGTTATTCCCGCGTGACATACTTCAGACTCATTGGAAAAGTATAACAAGAGATGAAAACACAGTATCGCTGGATGCTATACGTTTTAATCTAACCAGAAATAAAAACGAGACTATAAATTCCATATACAATAAACTTATATACGATTATCATATAAATGTGGATGATTATAAACCTGTACTGACCGCTGCAGAGCTTGATGAATATTATTACGAAATCAAAAATCGGAATTATTGGGAAAATTTCTGTAGTCAGATACATATACCTGGTGATGTGGATGGGAAAATGATGGCAGATTTATTAGAAATACCGAATAAGCCAGAATACGAATGGGCTTTCAGAAAAGGGATTATGCACACAATAGATTATAACAAAGGTTATCTACTGAAAATGTATAAGCATATTTTGTGTAAACAATAGAACACTTAAACATGATATACTTATACTACAGGATTATTCTATGGTTGTATAATTGCACTTGCTTGTTTACTCTACAATCCCCATCCTTTCCCCTTCCAACGCAAAAAAATCGGCATTATCCTTTGTCGTTTGGGCGGTTTGCACTATCTTTGCAGACGCAAAATATTGACACAACGACAGATGAGTAATCCTGGTTTCACTCATATACTGGCCAAGACAGTGGACGAACTGTCGGCCGCGGAATCTCTGAAGGGACTGTTCCATCAGCATCGCGACGGCAATCCGTTGCCCTCGGCAAGGGCGTTGGAAGAAATAATTGAATTGGCCCGCGGTATTCTTTTCCCCGGATATTTCGGCCGGTCGTCTGTCAATATGAGCACAATCCGTTATCATATTGGTGTCAACGTCGAACGGTTTCACAATCTGCTGTCAGAGCAGGTTATGGCCGGTCTGTGCTTTTCGTGCACAGGCGGCAGTGACGGTTGTGGCGAAGGGTGCCGCGGACGGGCGACGGACATAGTCACACAGCTGGTCGGCCGTTTGCCGCAGATACGCCGTACGCTGGCCACGGACGTGGAGGCCGCCTACTGCGGAGACCCCGCGGCGACGAGCTACGGCGAGATAATCTCGTGTTATCCTGTCATCCGGGCGTTGGTCAACTATCGTCTGGCCCACGAGCTGTTTGTGCTTGGGGTGCCGCTCATACCGCGAATGATGACGGAAATGGCCCATTCGGAAACCGGAATAGATATTCATCCGGGAGCGCGCATAGGTCATCATTTCACCATTGACCACGGCACTGGTGTGGTCATTGGGGCGACATGCATCATCGGCAATCATGTCAAGCTCTATCAGGGCGTTACGCTCGGAGCGAAGAGTTTCCCGCTCGATGACGATGGAAACCCCATCAAGGGCATCGACCGCCATCCCATTCTGGAGGACGGCGTCATTGTCTATTCAAACGCAACCATCCTCGGACGCATAACCATCGGCCACGACTCTGTTGTAGGAGCCAATATATGGGTCACGGAGGACATGGAACCGGAAACAAAGAAGTATAAAAAAGAATAGAACGACAGCCGTTCGTCGCCCTGTGCGCATAATCTCTGTAACGGAAGGACCGGAAAACAGAGGAATGTGGCCGCTATACATTAATTATATATATGCGGCGGAAATTGCGGGGAAAGATTGCGGATGGCCAATTTCAACAAAACAAATGGAACAAGAATTTGAACTTATCGCCAAAACGTTCATGGGACTGGAGCCCGTGCTGGCGAAGGAATTGACAGAACTGGGTGCTGACAATGTGCAGATTGGACGCCGGATGGTGTCATTCACGGGTAACAAGGAGATGATGTATCGTGCGAATTTCCAGTTGCACACGGCCATTAGAATCCTGAAACCTATTGCGCGCTTCAGGGCTAAATCTGCTGACGATGTGTATGAAGAGGTGAAGAAGATAGACTGGACACAGTATATCGGTCTCGAAAAGACGTTCGCCGTGGATTCGGTTGTGTTCTCCGAAGAGTTCCGCCATTCCAAGTTTGTATCCTATAAGGTCAAGGACGCCATCGTCGACCTGTTTCGCGAGAAGACGGGCAAGCGGCCGAACATCAGCGTGGCCAATCCCGACATACGGCTCAACATGCATATAGCCGAGGACCAGTGTACGCTGTCGCTGGACTCCAGCGGTGAGAGTCTTCACCGCCGCGGCTATCGTCAGGAGAGCGTTGAGGCTCCGCTAAACGAGGTTCTGGCCGCCGGAATGATTCTCATGACGGGCTGGCGCGGCGAAACCGACTTCATCGATCCGATGTGCGGTTCGGGAACGCTGCTCATCGAGGCCGCACTCATTGCCCGCAACATGGCACCGGGACTGTTCCGGAAAGAATTTGCATTTGAAAAATGGGCCGATTTCGACAAGGATCTCTTTGACGACATCTACAATGACGATTCCAAGGAGCGCGAGTTCGACCACAAGATATACGGCTATGACGTTGATATCAAGGCCGTCAATACGGCCCGGCTGAACGTAAAGGCTGCCGGTCTGACTTCCGATATCACCGTGACGGAGGCTGACTTCAAGGACTTCACGCAGCCGGCGGGAAAGAGTATCATCGTGACAAACCCGCCCTACGGCGAGCGTATCAGCACGCCTGACCTGCTGGGAACCTATCGCATGATTGGCGAACGTCTGAAGCATCAGTTCCTCAACAATGACGCATGGGTGTTGAGCTACCGTGAGGAGTGTTTTGACCAGATCGGTCTGAAGCCTTCGCTCAAGATTCCCGTATACAATGGCTCGCTCGAATGTGAGTTCCGCAAGTATCAGATATTCGACGGTAAGCTGAAAGATTTCCGCGGTGAGGGCGGTATCGTCAAGACAGAGGACGAAAAGAAGCAAATGGCCGAGAAGAAATTCAAGAAGGAACGTGAGTTCAAGAAGCGCGTGACGGCGAATGACAACGACGGTGACGACAACGAGGGAGGAGACATCCGTTCGTTCAAGTTCCATCACCGTGACCTCGAAAGCATTCTTGGACGTGGGCGCCGCCGCATCTCTGACGACAGGGACGAGCGTATGTCTGGCCGTGAACGCAACGGCGGACGCGACCGCAAGCGTGACGACCGCGACGGAAAGAAGTTTGACCGCGACCGACGTGGAGGTGACCGCGACCGCAAGGGCTTTGACCGTGGTGGCGTGAACCGTGGCGGACATGAGCGTTTCGACCGCAGTGGCAAGGGCTTCGACCGTAATCGCAAGGGCTCTGACCGTGGAGGAAAGAGAGACGGCCGCGACTCGGGAAACCATTTTAACGGCTACGACAATGAAAATTAAGAACGGCATATTGGTGCTCTCATTACTGTTCACCACTGCTCATACACCGGCTATCATGGCACAGCAACTGAAGCAGTTCACACTTGAAGATCTCAACTTCGGAGGAACGAACTATCGGAATATGATTCCTGCCAACATGTATCTGACGTGGTGGGGGGACCGTCTGATGTATCAGGACGCCGAGGAATGGGGAACGGTGGACATGCGTACGGGTGAGAAGAATGCCGTCGGGACGCTTGACAAGGTCAACGAGGCGCTGGCTTCGCTTGACGGCGGCACGACGGAAAGCAAGATGCGCTCTGCGATGGGCGCGGTTTTTCCTTATCCCGACAGCACTATGGTTCTGCTCCGAAACACAAAGGAGCGCATCCTCTACGACTGGCAGTCGGGTAGGGTGGTATGGAGACAGACGTGTGAGGGCGAGACCAACAGTGATTGGAACGCCGGCTCGCGTGCCGTTGCGTTCGTAAAGAATGACCAGCTCTGTGTCACCGGTGCCGATGGAAAGACCTCGCAGCTGACCACTGACGGCAGCCGTGAGATTGTCTACGGCCAGGCTGTCCATCGCAACGAGTTCGGAATCATGGGCGGAACGTTCTGGAACGGCGACGGAAGCCGCCTCGCCTTCTACCGTATGGACCAGACAATGGTGACCGACTATCCGCAGGTGAACACTTTCACACGTATTGCCGAGGAGGAACCGGACAAATATCCCATGGCCGGAATGGCCAGCCACAAGGTCACGGTGGGCGTCTATGACATGGCGACAGGCCGCACCGTCTATCTCAATACGGGCGATCCTACAGACCGCTACTTCACCAACATCGCGTGGGGCCCCGATGGCAAGACAATATATATGTTCGAGCTGAACCGCGACCAGAACGACTGCGAGCTGGTGGAATACGACGGTGTGACCGGTGAACGTCGTCAGACGATATACCGTGAGACCAGCGACAAATACGTAGAGCCGCTCCATCCGGTTGTATTTCTGCCGTGGGACAACAGCAAGTTCATCATGCAGAGCCAGCGCGACGGCTTCAACCATCTCTATCTGGTGGACCTGAAAAAGGCCGTCTATCCTGAAGTGCATGCTCCGCAGGGCGTCGACACGGGCAACCGCTATAGGGAATATTTCAAGACGACACAGCTGACGTCCGGCAAGTGGGTCGTTCAGGAGCTTGCGGGATTTGACCGCAAGGGCCGCCGCGCCGTCATCCTGTCGACGGAGAAGAGCCCGCTACAGAGCAATTTCTATGCCGTCAGCATCCCGAACGGCCGCCGCACGGCGCTTGACAACGGTCGCGGAGTCCATTACGGTGAGCTGTCGCCGTCGGGAGCGGTGCTCTACGACAAATACAGCGAGCCGGACGTGCCGCGCAATATTGACGTCATCAGCCTTGCGGGACGTGTCGCCGGCAGCGCTTCGGGACGCAACACGATTTTCTCCGCCGCCGACCCGTGGCAGGGTTATGCCGTTCCGGAATATTCCTCCGGCACGATCAAGGCCGCCGATGGCGTGACCGATCTTTATTGGCGTATGGTCAAACCGGTTGATTTTGATCCTTCCAGGAAATATCCCACCGTCGTCTATGTCTACGGTGGCCCCCATGCTCACAACGTCGATGCACGTTGGCATTGGTCAAGCCGTTCGTGGGAGACCTACATGGCACAGAAGGGCTACCTCCTTTTCATTCTTGACAACCGAGGAAGCGAGAACCGCGGCACCGCCTTTGAGCAGGCGACATTCCGTCATTTGGGTCAGGAAGAGATGAAAGACCAAATGAAGGGAGTGGAGTTTCTGAAGTCGTTGCCTTATGTGGATGCCGACCGCATGGGTGTCCACGGATGGAGCTATGGCGGATTCATGACCATATCGCTGATGACCAACTATCCGGATGTCTTCAAGGTTGGTGTGGCCGGCGGTCCGGTGATAGACTGGAAGTGGTATGAAGTGATGTACGGAGAACGCTATATGGACACTCCCGAGACCAACCCTGAAGGCTACGAGCAGACAAGCCTGCTGCGGAAAGCGAAGGATTTGAAGGGAAAACTCCAGATAATAATAGGTATGAACGACCCTACGGTGGTTCCCCAGCATGCCCTCCAGTTCATCGACGCCTGTACGGAGGCCGGAACGCAGCCCGATTTCTTCGTCTATCCGGGCGAAGGCCACAACATGATGGGCCACAAGAGCGTCCATCTCCACGAGCGCATCACACAATATTTTGAAGACTATCTCAAATGAACGGGATACTTTTTATAAGTGAACGAATAAACAAAAAAGCATATAGACTATGAAGATATTACTGTTAGGAAGCGGCGGCCGCGAGCACGCCCTTGCATGGAAGATAGCCCAGAGCCCCAAGGTTGAAAAGCTGTTCTTCGCTCCCGGAAATGCCGGCACGTCCGGCTGCGGAGAGAACGTGGCCATTAAGGCTGATGATTTTGAAGCTCTGAAGGAGTTCATTGTGGCCAATGGAGTAACGATGGTGGTTGTAGGACCGGAAGATCCGTTGGTGAAAGGCATCTACGACGACTTCAAGGCCGACGCCCGCACAAAGAACATTCCCGTCATCGGACCGTCAAAGGCCGGTGCAGTGCTCGAAGGCAGCAAGGATTTCGCAAAGGGATTCATGCAGCGGCACAACATTCCGACTGCCAGATACAGAACCTTCGACGGCACGACGCTCGACGAAGGACTCGCTTTCCTGGAGACACTCAGTGCGCCCTATGTCCTCAAGGCCGACGGACTGTGTGCCGGAAAGGGCGTTCTCATTCTGCCGACGCTTGACGAGGCAAAGGCAGAACTGCGCGAAATGCTCGGCGGTATGTTCGGAACGGCTTCGGCACAGGTTGTCATCGAAGAGTTTCTCAGCGGCATCGAGTGCTCGGTTTTCGTCCTTACAGACGGCAAAAACTATAAGATTCTGCCCGAGGCCAAGGACTACAAGCGCATCGGTGAGGGCGACACCGGACTGAACACAGGCGGTATGGGAAGCGTCACGCCAGTCCCCTTTGCCACCAAGGAGTGGATGAAGAAGGTTGAGGACCGTATCATCCGTCCCACCGTTGACGGTCTGGCAGCCGAAGGTATAGACTATAAGGGATTCATCTTCTTCGGTCTTATCAACGTCTGCGGCGAGCCGATGGTCATCGAATACAACTGCCGCATGGGCGACCCCGAGACCGAGAGCGTCATGCTGCGTCTGAAGAGCGACATTGTCGACCTCTTCGAAGGTGTTGCCGAGGGCAATCTCGACGAGCGTCAGATAGAGTTCGACGAGCGTGCCGCAGTCTGCGTGATGCTCGTCAGCGGCGGCTATCCTCAGGAATACAAGAAGGGCTACGCCATCACGGGCATCGACCGTGTTGACGGAAGCATCGTCTTCCACGCCGGAACGGCCGTGAAGGACGGTGAGGTTGTGACCGCCGGAGGCCGTGTCATCGCCGTCAGCTCATACGGCAAGGACAAGGCAGAGGCTCTTCAAAAGTCGTTTGAGGAGGCTCAGAAGATTGAATTCAAAGACAAATACTTCCGCCGTGACATCGGCGCAGACCTGTAAATGAGAGTATTGTAGAAACACTCTGTAGGGACATAGTCTTGTCTTTGTCCGCTTGTAGCATATTTAATCAACATTTGTTTGCGGACAAATACAAGAAAATGTTCCTACAGTGGCTTCTTCAACACCCTCATTCATATTCATCATTGAATGAAGAGAATACAGAACATCATATCCGAAAGTCGCTTCACGCTTCCCGTGATAGCCGTCTATGGAGCCGCCGTATGGTGTGCGGCAGGTCTTCCCAGTGAGCATTGGTGGGTACAGTTTGCCTGTTTCGCGGCCTCCACCTATCTCATGATGGAACTGAACAACAGCAATGCCCTCATCCGTATATACAGCCGGATGGTCTCCTGCGCATTTATAGTTCTGTCGTCGTCCGTCACTTTCATGTTCGCCTCCGTCAGCCAGGCGGTGGCGGCAATGTGTGTTTTGGCGTCCTATCTCCTTCTTTTCCGCACCTATCAGGACCGCACCGCCATGGGGCGCACTTTCTACGCCTACCTCTTCATCGGTCTTGGTGCTATGGCATATCCAGAAACCCTCTATTTCGTTCCAGCCCTGTGGCTGCTCTCCATCTTCTGTTTGCAGGCTCCGAGCTGGCGCAACTTCTTCGCTTCAGTCTTTGGATTGCTCACCCCTTATTGGTTTGCCGCCGTGTGGTTCATCTATCAGGAGGATTTCACCCTGCCCATGACCCATTTCGCCCGTCTGGCCGAAGTTTCCCTGCCGCCGGACTACAGTCATATCACTCTGTCCCACGTCTTGGCCTTCACCTATATCCTCATTATCGGTCTTACAGGTATCGTCCACTATCTGCGCACGAGCTACAATGACAAGATACGCATCCGCATGCTCTATCAGTTTTTCATCACGATGAACCTGCTGTCGGCAGCCCTCCTTGTAGTCATGCCGCAGCACTACGATTTCCTGCTGCGTATGATGATCATCAACACCAGCCCGCTCATTGCCCATTTCATTGCGCTGACCCGCACCCGTGTGACCAACATCGCTTTCTATGTCATCACACTGTCGGCGCTGATGCTGACGGCATATAATCTGTGGACATCATCGTCGGTATTGTTGTAAATTACGGTTATTGACTATGGATTTTATCGTTGATTTTCTGATAAATTACGGTTACGTCGGGATGTTACTTTCCGCGTTTCTTGCCGGCAGTTTCTTTCCTTTCAGCAGCGAGGCCGTCATGGTCGCCCTTCAGGCAGCCGGTCTTGACCCGTGGGGACTCATCGTCTACGGCACCGTGGGCAACGTCGCCGGCGGTATGGTCAACTACGGCATAGGACGCATGGGGCGCATGGAGTGGATAGAGCGCTATCTTCACGTCAGCCGTGAGAGCCTTGCCAAAGCCGAACGTTTCATGGCCGGTCATGGCGCGTGGATGGGTTTCTTCGCCTTTCTGCCGATTCTCGGCAGCGCCATAACAATAGCACTCGGTCTGATGCGGGCCAACATGCCGATTTCAATCATCAGTATCTCCATCGGAAAGTTCCTCCGCTACGTCCTGCTTGTCTATGGAGCGAGCCTTGTGATATGAAACGCCGTCTTTCACTTTCTTGATAGCCAACATCGTAGACGTCACTAAGTTGATGTTTCTATGCTTCCGCCATATTGACTGAATTCATTCACTTAATTAAATAAAAATGATTTCAGGAATGGTATTACTCTTAGTAAAAGTGCATACTTTAATGCCTGTATGGCAGTTGGATAGTGATATGGAAAGTCTCCGTTTGTAAAACAATAACCATTGATTTGAATGGATTATTTTTTGAATTTAAAGAAGTTTTCTTTAATAAATAACAAAGAATCAAAATTTAATAGTAACTTTGCAACCGCAGTGTACACTCTTGCCAAGAGTGTGACGGGATTATGTAATAATAATTACAGTGAAAGATATAGCAGATATAGCTCTCGCTAAATCCTATTGGTGGAAACTCTTTTATACCGGCAGGTTTCAAAAACTTGCCGACGCCGTAGGCGTTGCATGAATCGTAGGAAGGGGGCTTTCCCCATAAAAAGAATGGTACATATTTCGTAAAGGCATACATCTTTAATCTTTCATGTAGACGATACGTTTTTCGTAAACGTGGTGTATATTTCATAAAAAGACAGAACCTCTTTCACAAGAGAATGTTGCCTCTTTCACAAGAGAATGTTGCCTCTTTCACA